>CAMBRH010000145.1 GCA_945870115.1 Chitinophaga pinensis
GGAAGGATCTTGGGATTTGGAGGTCGAACGCTCACAAACGATAAAAAAGTTGCGAAATATTTCAATTCGCCAGAAAGTATCATTTACAATAAAAGTGAAATACTTTACGGTTTATATTTTGCAAAAGGCGACATCATAAAATACGATAATTGTTTTTTGGTTGAAGGTTACACCGATGTAATCAGTTTGAATCAAGCTGGATTGACGAATGTTGTTTCTTCTTCTGGAACATCTTTAACGAAAGATCAAATCAAATTAATTCGTCGTTACACCCATAATATCACAATTTTATATGATGGCGATGCGGCTGGAATAAAAGCTTCCTTTCGTGGAATCGACTTGATTTTGGAAGAAGGAATGAATGTGCGTGTGGTTTTATTTCCTGATGGTGATGATCCAGATTCTTATTCTAAAAAAGTAAGTACAAACGAATTAGAAAACTACATAAAAGAAAACACCAAAGATTTTATCACTTTCAAAGCTGAATTACTTTTAAACGATGGAAATTCGGATCCTTTGGTTCGCGTAAAATTAATTCATGATATTGTGAATACGATTTCTTTGATTCCTGATCAAATTAGTCGTTCGATTTATTCAAAAGAAATTGCAAACCGCTTTGAAATTGATGAAAATATCATTCTTTTAGAGCTGTCAAAAATTCGAAAAAAAGAAGTTGGCAAACAATTTACGGAGCCAGAACAAAAAACAATTGAGCAATTTAATCAAAATCTTGTTCTAGGACAAAAAAGCGTTCAATCTACTGAAGCCAGTAAGACTAAAATAGAATATTTCGAGGAATTTAATTTGATTCGAATTTTAGTAAAATACAGCGAATATTTGATTGAAATTGAACATCAAAATGAAAAAGGAGAAACAATTTTGGTCAGTACTTCAGCTTGTGAGTTAATTTGTCACGAATTAAATTTGGATGAATTAAATTTTGAAAATTCCACTTATGCCAAAATTTATGGTATTATTAACGAAGGAATTGCTGAAAAAAAAGTTTATAAATCCAGTTTTTTTATCAAACATGAAGATCAAGAAATCGTGAAATTTGTGTCTGGAATTGAAACAGATCAATATGAATTGAGCCATAATTGGTTGACAAAACATAACATTGAAACAAAAACGGAATTAGACAATTTAAAAACATGTGTTTTGGATGCGATTTATTCGTTCAAAATGCGCAAAATTTTAAATAGAATTGAACAAATTGATTCTGAATTAATTAAATTAGAGGCTTTAAACGAAACAGAACAAATTGATTTTAGCATCACACAAGATTTAATCATGGAAAAAGTCACTTTATTGCACGTTAAAACTGCATTAGCAAAAGTCCTTTCTCGCATAATTTTACATTAATAATATTCAACTCATAACTCAACATTCATAATTCATAACTATTTAAATGAACTACGCACTTTTTAAATTAGGACCTTACAATGTTTGCCTTTGGAATTTATTGGCACTCGGAATAATCTTTTTGATTGCTGCTGTATTACGAAGAATAATTCACCGTTCTTTAAAAAAATATTTGATTGGAAATAATATTCACTTGGAAGGAAATCGCACAACTTGGCTGCGACTTTTTAGTCAAAGTGTTTATGTTATAGCTATTTACATTGCCGTTTGGAGTTTTAATATTAACAACAACGATGTATCCTTCGGCGATTTTTTGAAATATAAAATTATTGATAATTCTTATTTTAAGGTAAGTTTCTACCAAATTATCGTTGTCGTTTTACTCTATTTCGGTGCAAAAATGCTTCTGAATTTCTTGAAATTATATTTCAGCAAAAAATTTAGAAACAAAGAAGGATATAATCCAAGTACCGAATATATTTATGTTCAATTAAGCAAATACATCATTTATGTATTTGTTCTTTTGTTTTCTTTAAGCACCTTAAACGTTGATCTAACAAACTTATTTATTGGTTCTGCGGCATTGCTTGTTGGACTTGGATTAGGTTTACAAGATGTTTTCAAAGATATGTTTTCTGGTTTGATTTTACTTTTTGAAGGAAATATTAAAATTGGTGATGTGATTGAATTAAAGGATTCAAAGTTCAACGAAACAATTATTGCTAAAATTTTAAAAATCAGTGTTCGCACAACACAAATTGAAACCCGTGATGGGAATGTTTTACTTATTCCAAATGCAAAATTAACGCAAGAATATGTCGAAAATTGGAGTCATGGAAACACTCTTTCTCGCTTTTTAATTCCCGTAACGGTTGCTTATGGTTCAAATACGGAGCAAATTAGTACACTTTTAAAACAAGCTGCATATGCGCATCCAAAAGTTAAAAAGTCTGAACCAGTTATTGTCCGATTAAAAGATTTTGGAGAAAATGGTTTACAATTAGAGTTAATTTTTTGGGCAGATCAAAGTTGGGATGTCAATTTTTACAAATCTGAAATTCGCTTTGAAATAGATCGCTTATTTAGAGAGTATGGAATTTTAATACCTTATCCTCAAAGAACAATGCATGTAAAGGAATCATCCAAGGCTGAGCGATAAGAAATAAAATTAAAAAAACGCTCTCACTTCCATTCCTCCTGAATGTATCGTTTTATTTGTTTCAGATTTTCTTCCAGTGTATTGAATAGATATTTGCAAATTTTTGGAAACGGAACGTTGATAACCAGCATTCCATTTAAAATTATCACCAGGTTTCAGCGATTCTAGCATTTCAAATCCCAAAGCTGAATTTTCTGCACCAGTGTATTTAATTGACAAGTAAGAAAAAGCTGCTTGAAAACTTCCTTTATTTGCTTGGTTGTATTTCATCTGAAATCCTATTTCATTTACAAAACTTGTCTCTCCATCAACATTTTTCTTCTCAGAATAGCGGGTGTCAAGCGAAAAACGAAAAGAAGTTGAAGGTTGAATTATGAATGAAGGTTTTATCATAAAATAAGCTAAATCATAATTTCGACCGGAAGTATAATCTGCATTTACAGTTTTATTTCCGATTTGTGAACTGGTTTCAATTGAATATTTACGCAGAATATTTAAGCGGAAATTAATCTCATGGTAAATTTGTGCTCTAGCATCAAAACCTGAAGCTAACAATGTTTTTGTTAATGAATTTTGATAAGCATAATCCATTGAAAAAATGGAACTTGTTCTATTAAAATATAAAGTATTATGAATATTTGAACTCGAACTCAACAAACTTGTATCTCTTACATTTCCATAAAATGGATTAAAAACTTCGTTTGATTTAAAGTTATTTGTTTTTCGATTAATCCGCAATCTGGATTGATTTGAAAAACGTGAAATAAATTTTAACACTCCTGTTTTAGATGCCCAAATTTTTTCCGGTTTGAGAAAAAATCCTTGGTTAAATTCATTTGAAAATGTTTTTACATATTCATTACTTGGCGTGAAAACACGAATATAGCTCGCTTGATCAACAAATTGTGCAATTTCAAATTCATTCAAATCTTTTATACCATCGCCATTGTAATCAATCCAAGTATAAATTCCTTGTCCATCATTTACTTGAATGTACAAAAATTCCTTTTTTAATTCCAAACCGCTACCAATTTCATAAAAAGTATTCCAATTCAATGCGCCTTTCCACAATTTTCTGTCAAAATCAATCCTTCCTAAAAGTGTATTTTCTGGTGTTTGTTGAATTAATTTTGGGTTTGAGATTTCCAATTGACGGTAATTTACTACTAAATCCAAGCGCTGATTTACGTTCGTATTAATATTCAAGTTTAAACCCAAATTTTTAGCCTTTGCTGCATTTTGTAGGCGAGAAGAATCCGAACGTTGATCTAATCTTTCTCTGTAAAAAAACTTGTAATTTAACTGAGAAGCACTTATGGAATCTGCTTCATTTGTTTGTTTGAAATCTTTATTTGAAAGCGAAAATTCTTTGTCGTAAAATAAATAACTTTGCGTTTCTAAAAAGGATAGCTTGTGAAATGCATTTCTTTCAAAGTCATCTTTATAGCCAATTTTTACATTTTTAAATTCTTGCGAAACTGTAATTCTATGTCTTAAAAATTGATTTTTCTGATTTGTCTGAATTTTAGTTATGGCATCAATTTGCGAACTTGAACTTGTTAAATAACTTCCATCCCAAATTGCACTAAAACCACTTTTTACCCATTTTCCAAATAAGCGCGATTTATATGCTTCATAATCTGAACCTATTGCATATTGAGCGAGTTCAACTCCAAGACTTCCATTTTTATGATGTTCAAATTCATTTACAAAAGATGTTGAAAGCTGATTTCCTTTGAAATTTTTGTTTCTTGTATTCCAATCACGATCAAATTCGACCGCACGATATTGTTCAATAGGACTGAAATTAGCATTTAAAATTTCAAGTTCTGTTTTTGTTTTACAACTCCATTTAAAAACAGAGTCTTTTTTTGCAAAAGGAATGAGTGAAGTCAATTTTGTTCGATTACTTAATCCTTCATCATCGTTGGAATTTAATTTTGAAAAGGTATTTAAATCATTCACTGAGTATGCGACTTCACTTTCTAGGGTGAGTTTTTTTCCAATTTTATATGAAAATCCGGTCGAAACAAACTTCTTTTGCTTTGGAGTAATGATAATCCGCGCAGCTTCATAGTCACCTTGTGGAACTCCATTTTGAGGTAATACAAATTTGTAAATTTTTCCCAAAGCATTTGAATTTGAAAAAATATAATTTCCTTTATTTGCGCCAACAAATGTGAAACTTGCACGATAAAGCGCTGAATCTTGATTTACAGAAAAAACCAAAACACTGTCAATTCCCAAAGAATCAATTAATTTATATAAATTTTGATTTTCTATAAAACCAACTGAATCAATTGATTGTGTGCGAGCCAAATACAAACTGTCGCCGATTGTAGAAAGTAACTTTTTTTGAGAAAGTGTTAAATCTTGTTGAATTGTCTGATTTTTAGCATCTTGTTCAGAATACGTATTTAACCAAAAATCAAATTTTTCGGAAGTATAACTTGTTCCAGCTTGAATGAGTGAGCGAGCATAATTTAAATCGGAATATTGAAATTCAACAACAATTCTGGAATCTTTTGTAATTAAATTTTTAGCTGTAAAAATTACCTCTGCCGTATTGTAATCAATTGTATAATCAAATTCTTGTCCACGATTAATTAATTTTCCATCAATAAAAACCCTTTCTGTACCAGACAAAACAATTATAAATTGTTCATTTTCATTTCCTCTAAGTCTGTATGGCCCTTGATTTCCTTCAACTCCTTGAATATTTTGTCTGGCGAATTTTCCTTTCGATAAAGCTCCACTTCCTTGGATTTTCCAAAGTGTTTTTTCCTTTTTGGACCAAGAATAATCACCGTAAAGCCCTTGTGCTCTTTTCTTATAATTTAAAAAATAGCCTTTGGGTTTTGAAATCCAAAAATCCCCCGCGATTAATTTAAAATTGTCATTGTAAACTTGAATGAAAACTTGATCAAATTCTTGTAATTTACTCGTATTTCCTTGTGGTTGAATGGGTAAATTATCATCTGAAACACTTGCCATTAATTTTAAATTGGGTGCAATTTCACCTGATAATTCTAAATTAAGTGTTGAATTTATGGATAAATCTTGATTGTTACCAAATGAAATACCACGAGAAATACTTCCATTTTTTTTAATACCCGACGAACCAAAAATATCAGCGTAACTATCAGTTGTTTGTATTAAAAATTTATCTCGATCACCTTTACTTTGATTGTATATTATCGATGTATCTCGTGATTGGTAATTTTTGCTTAAATTAATTGGAAAAACGCGAAATTGAATTTTCAGTGAATCTCCACATATTGAAAGTAATTTAAATGTTCCAAAAGTATAATCAATTGAATAATCATTAAGTGTTAATAAATCATTTCCACAAAAAACTTTAACTGAATTTGGATAGATAGTCATTGAATCTAATCTAATTTCTTTATTAGAAGAAATAATTTTTACTTCACGTAAATTCGATTCCTGAGAAAAAAGGAAAGATGCAAGTACAATAATAAATTGACTTAAGAATAATATTTTTAAAAATCGTTTCAATAAAATATAACAGAATACTAAAATACATTATATTAACGTTTGAAATGAATTTTTATTCAAAAAAAAAGGCTTGAAAATTAATCCAAGCCTTTCAAATATATTTTAATTCTTATTTATTTAAAACCAAATTGATTTCAAATGCAATTTTTGAATCTGTGTGTTGATCTTTTGGTGTTTCAGGCATTGCTTGAAAACCCATCATTTCTGTTGATGCGAAATCGATTTCAAATTTACCTTTTGCAGTTAAACTTTTTTCATCTTTTTTGATTTTAACTGGCATAACTGCTTCAATTTTCTTGCCTAAAACAGTTAAAGTTGCTTTAATCTCTGTTTTAGTAATTTCATTAATTTTTACATCAACTTCAGCATTTTTTTCAATGTTAAAGAAATACATTCCTTTCAAATGTTTTACTAAAGTATCTTTCATTGGAGAAGGTAAATCTGTATCAACAATTGTATTTAAGTCAACTGTAAAATCTCCAGAAACTAATTCTTCACCTTTGTAAACAACTGATCCTTCAGTTACATCAACTGTTCCAGAATGAGTATGTCCATCTGCCACATATTTTCCAGTCCAATTCAAAGTTGTTGCTTTTGAATCTAATTTGTACGTAACTTCTTTTTCTGCACAAGAAGTTAAAGCTAAAGTTGCAAGAGAGAATATTGCAAAGATTGATTTTTTCATATTTTTTGTATTAATTTTTGTCAAAGATAATGCAATTTATTTACCGTGGTATATAATTTGAAAAAATTAACAAAATTTCATAAAAAAATCTACATAAAACAAAAAAATTCCTGAGTAAACCCAGGAATTTCATTTGTGAAAAATACTATTTTATACCGATTATGTTTTCAATATTGTCGCAGCCGAGGCCGGTGTCATTTTCAAACTATATCGGCATTATACAATTCTTGCTTTGAACTACAAAATAAATGCCGTTGGTATTATTTTACAACTTTAATCGTTTGAATGGTATTATTAATTTTTGCTTTAACAAAATATACTCCTGAATTTAAATTTTTAGTACTTAAATTATTTATTCCTTCAGTGCAATTAAGATTCAAAATATTTTTTCCATTTAAGTCAAAAAGTTGTATTTCAGCTTTCGATTCGCCAGTTAAATTAAAAATTAATTCATCCTGAAATGGATTTGGAGAGACTGAAAGAGAAATTAATCCATCATTTAAAGTGATAATTTCATTGTTTGAATTTCCTGTTCCTTCACCTGGATTAAATACTCCTCTTTCTTTATTTGAGCGAGATCTATCAAAATCTTGAGATCTAAAAGTTGCCGTACAAGGGAAAGCAAGTTCAAAATCTACATAATAATCTAAATTCGTAAATCCAGTTGGAGGTGTATCCGTAAACATGGTTGGACTTCCAAAAGGAACCGCTGGAGAAAGTTCTACCCAACCTGCTTGATCCGTATATCTTGAAACAATATAGTTACCAGAAGAAATACCCTCGTAATCATCCCAATAAATATCAAAAACCCCTGCTGTAACTTGTGCAATTGTATTTAAATGTAAGGTTTTATGAGTATTGGAAAGTGGACTTTCAACACCACAAGTATTAACCGCTGAAATACGGTATCTCCAAGAACGTTGTAATGGAGAAGCTATTACATCATTAAAAACAGAAAGATTTGAATATTGGACAGTATCAATTAATAAATAATTTCCTGCATCATCGTTTTCACGGTAAATGTTATAATAGGAAATTCCAGTTTCACCTGTTTTTTCCCATACAACTAAATTTGTTGTTGTTGCAGTATCTACTGTTACTACACAAATATCAGATCTTAAAGGTTGTTTATTACCTAAAATTATGGTTTTTTGAGAAATACAATCAACTCCTGAATTTATGCTTACGCTATAGGTTCCTGCAGCTAAATTATAAATATCTTCAGTTTCTAAACCGTTACTCCAAATGATCGAATTTACAGTTCCCGCTTGAGGCAATAAGGTTAATGTTAAGTTTATTCCACCATTTATCTCATCGCAATTTGGTAAAATCAGCGAATCAGAAATCATTATTCCATCATTATCATTTAAGTATAAACTATCTTTTCGTGTGCATCCGTTACCATCAGTAGTAGTTAATTCATAATAACCCTGAGCAATTGATGTTAGGTTTGGAGAAACTGCGGATGTATTCCATAAATAACTGTAAGACCCACTTCCTCCAGAAACGTTGGTTAGAATTCCACCATTGGTTGCCCCACAATCAGGTTTATTTGTAATAATGGAATTTTGAATTTCACTTGGACTTCCTAAAGTATATGATTTTTTGATTTCACAACCACTTACATCATAAAGTGTAAATTCATAATTTCC
>CAMBRH010000146.1 GCA_945870115.1 Chitinophaga pinensis
CTCCCGTTTGTTTTTTCAACAAACGAGGACTACAGCGGAAAGCAGGATTAGGCGCCAAAAAAAGTTTTAAATTCTACAAAAAAATCTTCATTTTAACTGTTATTTCTTTCAGAAAATCAACAATATTCTCCCAAAAATCACCTTTTTAATATTTCTTCTCCATTTTCCTAAAATAAAATCACTTAATCTTTTGATTTTCAAAATTAAATCTGTACTTTTGCACCCGATTTAGGTCGAAAAATAGTCGTTAATCTTGATTCAGACGACTTTATTAGTACTAACAACTTTCTAAAGTAGCAAGATTCTTTGGAAATACAATTTAAAAAAGCCAAATGGCAGAAACAAAAATTACAGGGCAGGGAACTGCTGATTTTGATTGGGATGCGTTAGCATTAGACGGTTACAACAAAATCGAAAGAGCTGAATTATCTGATGTTTACGAAGCAACTTTGAGTTCAATCAACGAAAAAGAAGTGGTTGAAGGTACAGTTGTTGTTTTAACAAAAAGAGAAGCAGTTATCAATGTAGGGTACAAATCTGAAGGAGTAGTTCCAGTTAGTGAGTTCCGTTACAATCCAGATTTAAAAGTTGGAGATACAGTTGACGTTTACGTTGAGTGTCAAGAAGACAAATTTGGACAATTAATTATTTCTCACCGTACAGCTAGAATGCACAAAGCATGGATTCATGTGAATGATGTATTGAAAACTGGAGAAATTATTACAGGTTTTGTTAAATGCAGAACTAAAGGAGGTTTAATCGTTGACGTTTTTGGTTTAGAAGCATTCTTACCAGGATCTCAAATCGATGTTAAACCAATTCGTGATTACGATGTTTACGTTGGAAAAAACATGGAATTCAAAGTTGTGAAAATCAACCAAGAATTTAGAAATGTTGTTGTTTCTCATAAAGCGCTTATTGAAGCTGAATTAGAAGAACAGAAAAAACACATCATCTCTGGATTAGAAAAAGGACAAGTATTAGAAGGTATTGTTAAAAACATTACTTCTTATGGTGTGTTCATCGATTTAGGTGGAGTTGACGGATTAATTCACATCACTGATTTATCTTGGGGACGTGTTACACATCCAGAAGAAATCGTTACTTTAGACGAGAAAATCAATGTTGTAATCTTAGACTTTGATGATGATAAAAAACGTATCGCTTTAGGTTTAAAACAATTACAAGCTCACCCTTGGGATGCTTTAGATACTGAATTGAAAGTTGGTGATAAAATCACAGGTAAAGTTGTTGTTTTAGCTGATTATGGTGCATTCATTGAAATCGCTCCAGGAGTTGAAGGTTTAATCCACGTTTCAGAAATGAGCTGGTCACAACATTTACGTTCTGCTCAAGATTTCTTAAAAGTAGGTGATTCTGTTGAAGCTCTAATCTTAACTTTAGATAGAGAAGAAAGAAAAATGTCTTTAGGTATCAAACAAATGATGCCAGATCCATGGGATGCTATTGAAGCGAAATTTGCTGTTGGAACTAAACACGATGCAAAAGTGCGTAACTTTACAAACTTTGGTGTTTTTGTTGAATTAGAAGAAGGAGTTGATGGATTAATCCACATTTCTGACTTATCTTGGCAAAAGAAAATCAAACATCCTTCTGAATTCTGTAAAGTTGGTGATGATATGAAAGTTGTAGTTTTAGAAATAGATCGTGAAAACCGTCGTATTTCATTAGGACACAAACAATTAGAAGAAAATCCATGGGATGTATTTGAAACTATTTTCGGAGAAGGATCAATTCACCAAGGAACAATCATCGAAACAAAAGATAAATCAGGTATCGTAGCTTTACCTTATGGTGTTGAAGGAATTTGTCCTGCAAAACACTTAAGAAAAGAAGACGGAACAAACGCGAAAATCGAAGAAACGTTAGATTTCAAAGTAATTGAATTCAACAAAGAAACGAAAAAAATCGTTGTTTCTCATACACGTATGTTTGAAGAAGGTGATGATAAAGCACCAGTTTCAAAAAGTGCAGGTGCTAAAAAATCTACTGGTAATGCTGGTGGTGGTTCTGCAACTTCTCAAGCTGTAAAAGCAATTAACCAAAATTCTGAAAAATCTACTTTAGGTGATTTAGATGCTTTGTTAGCTTTGAAAGACAAAATGAAAGGTGAAGGGAAATAATTCCTAACAACTTTTTAAAATATAAAAGCTCCTTTGATTTAGTTCAAAGGAGCTTTTTTTGTGGGAATGTTTTGAATATTATGTAGAGGCAGGGCATGCCTTGCCTCTACATAATATTCAAAACAAATTTCTACTTCTTTTTATAAATCGGCACAGTCGAACAAGGTTCGCCATACATAATGCTTTTTGCACTTCCTTGAATCACTTTCATCAATTCAGTCATCGCAAATTCAGGGCAAGAAATATCAGCGCAACCTTTGATGATGTACCTTTTTGAATCGTATTCCGGTAAATTAACATCAAATTTTGAGATATTTTTTTGAATCAATATTTTCTCTAAATCTAATTTTGAGCCAACAACATAGCTGTTTACAGTGCCTTCAAGTTTTGCAGCAATCAACATATATGCCCACGTTGGAACAATTGCATCAGCAGAACAATGAATGTAAACATTTAAGTTTTTATATTTTTCCCAATCGTTTGTTTGAATAAATTCTCTGAAATCTTTTTCTTTTAAAACCAATCCTTGCCAAAGATTTTCAGCTATATCAATTCCTTTAATTGAATTTACATCAACTTTAAAATCAGCTAAATCAAGCGAAATTAATCCGCTTTCGGCAATTTTATTTCTTATTAAATCGTCTGTATTTTCCATTTTAGTCAAACATTTTTTTCATTTTTTCCTTGTAATTTTTAACAAATTCAATAGCTTCAAGAGAAATTACTTTTGCAAAGTTAGCATTTTGTCCGTCATTTGCATCAGAACCAGCAATACCATTTTTACCGACATATTGGCCATTAAAAAATAGCATACCCGATCTGCCCGCAGCCCCATTTCCAGCCGGACCAGCAGCACCGCTGTTTCCTCCCTTATTTTGTATCAAAATGTTTTCTTCATTAATCTTCACTTCGCTTTTTAAATAAACAACAACAGACCCACCATTTCCGCCGTAACCAGCGTTACCGCCATTTCCTCCGTTTCCACCATATTCTGCGGAATATGTTCCATCTAATTGTTTTTCAGAAACACCATATTTTCCATTTCCTCCTGAGCCTCCAAATCCTCCTTGACCTCCATTGGCAATTATTTTTAAAGTTGGATTTAAGTTGGTAATATCTGAAAAATACAATCCATTTGAAGCAAAAGCCTCGATTTGTAAAACACTATCCGAACCAAGTAGAATTTTTTGAATAAATACACTGACATTTGGGGCGTTTTCTCCATTTGTTCCATTTGTACCACTAGTTCCAGATGCTGAATGTTCTGAGCCGGAAACACCATGTTGACCGTTCTGACCATTTTTTCCAGAAAAATTAACATAATAATTGCCTTTATATGTGATATTTACTTGTTTATTAAAAATGGTGTCATTTGTTGAAATTCTCTTTAAACATAAATTAGGCTTATTAATTGCTGTTTTATTATCATATTTGGGAATAATCTGTCCTTTATTAACAGTAAAATGCGCATTATTACAGGAGCAAATATCGTTCAAATTCAAAAATCCAGAGGAACCAAAAATTGCCTTTCCATTACTTAAAATACTTGCAAATTCAAGATAATTTTCACTGTTGTAAACAAAATTTTTATCTTCAAGTGTAATTTTGGTAAAATATGGCAAATCAATGGTGTCAACTTGTTGAATGGTATTTTTATGATCTTTAAATTTCAAAATTAATGTATGATTATTTTTTGAAACATCATTTAAATCAACTTTTATAATTCCATCTTTTTGTTGAATTTGAAAGTTTGAACTTGCTAATTCCAACAAATACCAAGAACTCATTTGATCATTTGAAGTCAAATTTATTTGTTTAAATTTATGTGTTTCAAGCCTGGAATTAAAAAATATCATTCCATTATCCGTAAAGTTTTCCATAAAATATTCGTTTTTTATGGAAATTATTTTTTGGGAATGGAAGGAGAAACTTAAAATTGTAAAGACGATAAAAATGTATAATTTTTCTCTCATAGTTTCTCTTCTTTAAAGGAATAATAACAAAAAAATAACAATAATTGTACCACTAAATTTTCTAATCTTATTTTCAACGAATAAATTTTTTTAAAAAAAGTAAAGTATTTTCTTTCAAATTTAATGAAAGCTTTAAAAAAGTATTTGCCTTATTGAATTGCAAATAAAAAATTAATGTTTAAAATAAAAGTAAAAAACAATTTCAATATCGAATTCCATCAAAAAATAAGTCACTAACTGTTAAATAAGGATATTCTTCCTTTCCAAAAATGAAGAAAACAGTAATGTGTTTTGAATTTGCCCAAGCTTTTACAGCAAATTGTGTTTTATTGGAATCTTCCCAATAGTCAATTACCCCATGAGTTTTTGGATTTGATTCTAAAGAGTGACCATATCCATAACCTGCATATTGAGCAATATCGAATTGTTGTTTTAAATATTCAAGGTAACTAATTAAAATTGTTTGCTGCTCCAATGAATCATTTATTGCTTCTGAAAAATCGACTTGAATTAAAGAAAAAGTATGGTTTCCAATATATTCCTCGTAAGTATAAATAGCAGAACTATCTTCTGAATAAGAAACATTTATGATTGGATTTTGTGTCGGAAAATAAGCGTAACAATCAGAATTTCCAATTTTACTTTTTGTAAAACGAGGGACATCAGAATTATGAGAATAAGTTAAAAAACTTAATTGAAGTATAATAAGTAGGCTGAATTTTTTCATAATTTTTTTAGACAAAGATACAAAAATGGAATCAAAAAGATAAGCAAAATATTTTGGGTCATTAAAAAACCCTAACTCAATTTGAATTAGGGTTATAATTTCTTTATTTTTCTATTTTAGGATTTAAGAACGAGGTTTACATTTTATTAAAATTTTGAGTCAGCCTATGTGATGATAAATTTTAAAAATGTGTAATAAGAAGTTAATTAAATCATAAAATCAAAAATTACTTGATAGCGTCAGCTCTTTTCTTGTATTCCAAAGCTTTCTCTGTATTTTTCAAACTTTTATTTATTTGAAATAAAATTGTCAATACATCTTTATCATTTGGATATTTCAAAATATAAGCATCTAATGGTGTTAAGGCTTTTTTGTAATATTCATCACCTTTTGCAAGTAAAACATCGTAGTTAGGATCTCCGAATTTCAAGCGAGAAGCTTCTAATTTTAATCCTCCTGCAACTCCAACCAAATGCGCGCCTAATTGGTACTGAGCATCTGCATAATTTGGGTCAATTTCGATTGCTTTGTTTAATGCTTCTTCTGCTTTGTCATTTTGTTTTAAGTCAATATAAATTGTTCCAATAACATACCATAATTGTTTGTTTTTTGGATCAGCAGCAATTGCTTCTTGTAAATGTTTTTCAGCTTCAGCAGAATTTCCTTCATCAATTGAGGTATTTACCAATTCCAAAAGCATTCCTTTATCTGTAGGGTATAATTTTCTACCTTTAGTAATTAAATCTTTTGCTGCCTGACCTTTTTTGTCTCTTCTCAAAACATTTGAAGCCATGGTATAGATTTCAGGAACTTTGTACCCAATTTCAACACATTTAAGGTATCTATCTGCAGCAGCTGAATAATTTTCAATTTTTTCTGCACAAATTCCTCCGTTAAAAATGGATAAACTATCAACCATGTTTAATGCGTCAGATAATTTCACTTGTACATCATAAATTTCTAAAGCGCCTTTAAATTCTTTTTGCTCATAAAGAATTCCTGTAAATTTTTCCAATTCCATTTTTTTATTAAAAACGGCATCCTTAATTTCACCATCAAATTTATCGCTAACAGCATATCCTTTTTTAAATGCTGCAATTGAAACTTCCATAGCATCTTCACCAGCTAATTTCATAAAATTTGTATCAGCAGACATCATACCTACAGTTAGAAAATTTGAATAAATTTCTCCTTTATAGTATAATGTTTTTGCACTTTCTTTCGTATCAGCATGTGCAGCAGCAATATCTATTGATTCTTTTGCTTTTATTAATTTTTTCTTTGCCAATTCAGCATCACCTTTCATTAAGGCTTCACCGTATTGTCTAAAATCTAATGCAGCTGTTGTTTCAACTGATTTTTGTGAAAAAACAGAAGTTGAAATTAAACTCCCTGCTACAAGTGTTAAACTTAAAATTTTACTTTTCATTTTATTAATTTTATTTTTTTTACAGATTTAAACTTAGATGCTTAAATATATTAAATTCCATAAATTAGAATCGTTTCCCTCCTTGAGGAGGGATTAAGGGAGGTGACAAGATTATTTTTATCACCCTCCTCAATCCTCCCTCAAGGGAGGAAGCTTAATTTCATTTTATTTTTCGTCGTCAGAATCATCATCCTCAGAATCATCTTCTTCCTCGTCGATTATTTCATCCTCTTCTTCATCGTCTTCTTCAATAATTGAAGCATCTCCATCTGTGTTTTCAATTTCCGTGCCAATTTCTAAAGTTGGACTATCTAACACTTCTGCTAAATCGTCTTCTTCTTCATCGTCATTTCTTGGAACACGAGCAACAGCTGCAATTTCAGCAGTTCCTTTTAAGTTGATTAAACGTACACCTTGAGCAGATCTTCCCATCACACGAATTACATCCATGTGCATACGAATTGTGATTCCGCTTTTCGTGATAATCATTAAATCATCTTCGTCTGTTACTGTTTTGATAGATAGAAGTTGTCCTGTTTTTTCTGTAATGTTAATTGTTCTAACACCTTTTCCACCTCTGTTTGTTACTCTGTAAACAGGCTCACCATCTTCTGGATCATTTAAATAAGAACGTTTTCCGTAACCTTTCTCAGAAACTACTAAGATTGTTTCAGAATTATCTTTCACGCAGATCATTCCAACAACTGCATCTGTTTCATCTTTCAAACGAACAGCTCTAACCCCAGAAGCATTTCTTCCCATAGGACGAACTTTAGATTCGTTGAAACGAATTGCACGACCTGCTTTTGTTGCCAACAACATTTCGTTTGTTCCGTCAGTTAAACGTGCTTCTAATAATTCGTCATTTTCACGAATTGTGATTGCATTTATTCCGTTTGTTCTTGGTTTAGAGTAAGCAGTTAAAGAAGTTTTCTTGATGATACCTTCTTTCGTGCACATAACAATAAAGTTATTTGCACAATATTCTTTGTCTGTCAAATCTTGAACTTTCACATAAGCTTTCACTTTATCATCTTGTCCAATATTCAATAAATTCTGAATTGCTCTTCCTTTTGCTAATTTATTTCCTTCAGGAATTTCATAAACACGCATCCAGAAACATCTTCCTTTTTCAGTGAAGATTAATAAATAATTGTGATTAGTTGCAACAAATAAATGTTCTAAGAAATCTTTATCACGAGTAGTTGAACCTTTCGATCCCATTCCTCCGCGGTTTTGAACTTTATACTCAGATAAACTTGTACGTTTAATGTATCCAGCGTGGGAAATAGTAATAATTACTTCTTCGTCCGGAATCAAATCTTCCATACGCATTTCACTTGCAGCATATTCGATTCTTGAACGACGCTCATCACCGTATTTATCTTTTACATAAATTAATTCATCTTTGATAATTTGAACTCTTCTATGTTCGTGCTCTAAAATATCTTTCAAATCAGCAATTAAAAGCATCAATTCAGCATATTCACCACGTAATTTATCTTGTTCAAGACCAGTTAAATGTCTCAAACGCATTTCTACGATTGCTCTAGATTGAATTTCAGATAAAGCAAAACGTGTCATTAAATTTTCGCGCGCTTCATCTGGACTTTTAGATGCACGAATGATTTTAATTACTTCATCAATATTATCTGAAGCTATAATTAAACCTTCTAATATATGTGCTCTTTCTTCAGCTTTACGTAAATCAAAACGTGTTCTACGAATTACTACCTCATGTCTAAATTTAATGAAATTAAAAATTAAATCTTTTAAATTTAACATTTGAGGTCTTCCATCAACCAAACAAATATTATTTGTAGAAAATGAAGTTTGAAGTGCAGTAAATTTATATAATTTATTTAATACAACATTCGAAATTGCATCACGCTTAAGTTCATAAACAATTCTCATTCCTGTTCTATCAGATTCATCTCTGATATCAGAAATACCTTCAATTTTCTTGTCGTTTATTAAATCAGCAGTTTTTTTAATTAATTCTGATTTGTTTACCTGGTAAGGAATTTCTGTTACGATAATTTGCTCGCGGCC
>CAMBRH010000147.1 GCA_945870115.1 Chitinophaga pinensis
CTTTATTTTCTCCTTTTCGGAATCTGTCTAAAATTTCAAAACGTTCTTTTTGCTCGACTCCACCATGAAGAAATTCTGTTGGAACTTCCACTCGTTTCATCGCTGCCATAACTCTTTCTGCACGAATTTTTGTTCTTACAAAAACAACAAATTTACTTTCAGGATATTCTTTTAAAATATTTTCCAAGAAAAAACGTTTGTCGTCCATTTCAATGAAAGCAACTGCGTGATCTATGTTTTTTGCAACTGGATTATTTGGAGAAATTTGAATTCTTATGGCATTTTGAACCAATGAATAAGCCAAGGTTTTAATCTTTTTCGTAATTGTTGCTGAGAAAAATAAAGTTTGACGTTTTTTTGGAATGTGCTTTAATAAATCCTGAATGTCTTTGATAAAACCTAAATCAAGCATGTGATCTGCTTCGTCCAAGACTAAAAATTCCAATTTTTTCATGTCCAAATGTCCTTGTGAAACTAAATCAAACATTCTTCCTGGAGTTGCAACCAAAATGTCAACACCTTTATTCAATTGTTTAATCTGTGGATCTTGTTCAACTCCTCCGTGAATACTTGAACATACAACATTCAAATCTTTTCCAATCGTTTTGAAAACATCTAAAATTTGAATTGCTAATTCTCTTGTTGGAACCAAAACCAAACAAGAAATCCCTTCCACTTTCTTTTTTCGCAATTTTGAATCTAATTGTTCTAAAATTGGTATTACAAAAGCCGCCGTTTTTCCTGTTCCAGTTTGCGCGATTGCCAAAACATCCTCACCATTCAGAATTGGTTGAATGGCTTTAAACTGAATATCAGTAGGTTTATTGAATCCTAATTTTTTTAATTCAGCTTTTATTTTTGGAGAAATACGGTAATCGTCAAATTTCATGTTGCGTTTTTTAACAAAGGTAGTTTAAAAAAGACAAATAAGACATAAGATATTAGACATAAGACAAAGAAAATTAAACTTCATGTGGCAGAAAAATTCTAGCTTTGGAATTCAATATCTTAAAATATCGTTTAGACAAAGTTTTATTTTTTCTAATTCTTGAGAACTAATTTTTCCAATTTTTCGAGTTAATCTTTCTTTCGAAATCGAACGAACATGAAAAGTTAACACTTCTGAATTTTCTGTCAAGCCATTTAATTTTGTTGGAGTTAAAATTACATTTCCATGATAATTTTTAACTTTTGATGTCAATGGACAACAAATGACAATGTTCACATTTTCATTCAATAAATTTCCACTTATTACAACAACTGGACGAAATCCTGCTTGTTCACTTCCTTTTACTGGATTTAAATCAGTAAACCAAATTTCACCTTGTCTCATCACCAAAGTTTGAAATATAATCTTCCATTCCTTCTTCAGCGATATTCAAAACATCAAAATCATCAGCAAGTTGTTTATAGCTTTTTAAATACGAAGCCTTATTTATTTGATCTAAATAAATCCTTAAAGCTCTTTCAATCAACTTATTTTTAGGAATATCTAATTCTTTCGCTTTATTTGAAAGTAATAAAATTAAATCATCTGGTAAAGTGCTGGTAAAAGTTATCATTTGTAAAACATATTTATGAAATACAAATATAAGAAAAATTTTATTGCAATTACTTCTTTCTGAAAAATATTCTAATCGGAACTCCGCTAAAATTATAGTGTTTTCTCAATTGATTTTCCAAGAAACGCTTGTAACTATCCTGCACATATTGTGGCAAATTACAGAAAAAAGCAAATGCTGGTGCGTGAGTCGGTAATTGTGTAATATATTTAATTTTAACAGTTTTACCTTTTAAACTTGGTGGTGGCGTTGCTTCAATGATTGGCAACATCAATTCATTTAATTCAGAAGTTGTAATTTTTTTGATACGATTTTCGTAAACTTCCATCGCTGTTTCTAAAGCTTTGTGGATACGTTGTTTGGTAATTGTTGAAGTAAAAATAATCGGAACATCGTTAAAAGGCGCTAATTGTTCACGAATTTTTTCTTCGTATTCCAACATTGTTTTATGGTCTTTTTCAACTAAATCCCATTTATTCACAAGAACGACAACTCCTTTGTTGTTTTTCTCAATCATGTAGAAAATATGCAAATCTTGTTTCTGAATTCCTTCCGTTGCATCAAGCATAAAGATACAAACATCAGAACTTTCAACAGTTCGCACAGAACGTAAAACTGAGTAATACTCAATATCTTCGGTTACTTTTGCTTTTTTACGAATTCCAGCTGTATCAATTAACAAAAAGTCAAAACCAAATGCTTTAAAACGTGTGTTAACTGAATCTCTTGTTGTCCCTGAAATATCTGTTACAATGTTTCTATTTTCACCAGTAAAGGCGTTTATCAAAGAAGATTTTCCAACGTTTGGCTTTCCTACAACAGAAATTCTTGGTAAATCTGCGTCTTTATCTAAATCAACATCTTTGTCAAAAGTCTTAACAATATCATCTAAAATTTCACCAGTTCCAGAACCATTTGTTGCAGATAAATCATAAACATCACCTAAACCTAAAGTCCAAAATTCTGCAGATAAACCAAAACGATCTGATGAATCTACTTTGTTTGCACAAATGAAAACTTTTTTCTTTGATTTTCTCAATAAAGCTGCGACCGTTTCGTCTAAATCAACAATTCCTGTCATTACGTCAACCATAAAAATAATGGCATCTGCTTCTTCTATTGCAATAATTACTTGTTTTCTGATTTCTGCTTCAAAAATATCTTCCGAACCATTGATATATCCACCCGTATCGATGACAGAAAATTGAATTCCATTCCATTCTCCTCTTCCGTAAATTCGATCACGCGTTACTCCACTTACTTCCTTTACAATCGCTTGTCTTGATTCTGTTAAACGATTAAATAATGTTGATTTTCCTACGTTTGGTCTTCCGACTATTGCTATAATGTTACTCATCTTCTTTAATTATGAATGATGAATTATGAATTATGAACCAAGAACTTTCATTCATAATTCATAATTTATAATTCAACACAATTTTAGTATCCGTATTTTTTTAATTTTAAATCTGAAGCTCTCCAATCTTTATCCACTTTAACTAAAGTTTCTAAAAAGACTTTTCTACCGATAAACATTTCGATGTCTCTTCTGGCTTCACGACCAATTTTTTTAAGCATATCACCACCTTTTCCGATTAAAATTCCTTTTTGAGAATCCCTTTCAACGATAATATATGCTCTGATTTTTGTGATTGTTTCTTCTTCTAAGTAAGAATCAACTTCTACTTGACAAGAATACGGAACTTCTTTGTCGCAGAATAAAAATATTTTTTCACGCACCATTTCCGAAACAAAAAAGCGCATTGGTCTGTCAGACAATTCTTCTTTATCAAAATATGGTGGTGATTCTGGTAATAATTCTAAAATTCTTTCCCAAACCATTTCATGATTAAAACCATGTAAAGCAGAAATTGGAAATATTTCGGCTGTTGGAATTCTATTTTTCCAAAAATCAATTCTTTTTGATGCTTGTTCTTGCGTTCCTAAATCAATTTTATTGATGATAATTAAAACTGGAACTTGTAATTTTTGAATGCGAGCCAATGTTTCTTTATGATTCATTTCACTCTCGTAAATATCTGTAATAAACAACAGAATATCAGCATCTTTGATTGATTCATTGACATAACTCATCATTGCATCGTGTAATTTGTACGCAGAATTTACAACTCCTGGCGTATCAGAAAAAACGATTTGATGATTCTCGTCATTAAAAATTCCATGAATTCTATGACGAGTTGTTTGTGCTTTTGGGGTAACAATTGACAATTTTTCGCCAACCATTCGGTTCATTAAAGTTGACTTTCCTACGTTTGGACTTCCGACAATATTAACAAAACCTGCTTTGTGAGACATACTAAAAGAAATATAAATAAATTTAAAACCACAAAGTTACGCATAAATAAGCGGACGACAAAAAATGATTTATTGAATGATGAGTTATGAAGGATGAGTTATGAGTTTTGAAGTACTCATTTCATTTTATTTCAGCTAAAAACGCGTTTAAAAGTCAATTTTTCGGAGCGACCTTTTTTGAAGATTTTATTGCTTTCCATGTTGTTTTGACGCAAAGCTTTTTGTTCTTCAGCTGATAAATGAATAACATCTTGACATTCGATAGAACAGCAATTTTCATTTTTTTCTTTACATGAATCACACTGAATAAACAACAAGTGACAACCATCGTTTGCACAATTTGTATGTGTATCAAAAGGTTCGCCGCACTGATGACATTGCGAAACTACGTCGTCTGAAATTCGCTCGCCACGTCTTTCATCAAAAACGAAATTTTTACCAATAAATTTATTTTCAATTCCTAAATCGGTGCAATCGTTTGCGTATTTAATAATTCCACCTTCTAATTGATGTACATTTTTAAAACCACGGTGTTTGTACCAAGCAGAAGCTTTTTCACATCGAATTCCACCTGTGCAATACATCACAATATTTTTATCCTCGTTTCCTTTCAATAAAGATTCCTCAATCAAAGGCAAAGAATCGCGAAAAGTGTCCACATCAGGAGTAATTGCACCTTTAAAATGTCCAACCTCACTTTCATAATGATTTCTGAAATCAATTAAAAGCGTATTTGGATCGTCCGTTAACTTGTTGAATTCCTCAGCTGAAAGATGGATTCCACGATTTCTAACATCAAATGTTTGATCGTCTAAACCATCAGCCAAAATTTTATCCCGCACTTTTACTTTCAGCTTCAGGAAAGGAAATTGAATTCCACCATCTTCAACTGCGATATTTAATCGAATTCCGTTTAAAAACTCAATTTCATACAATTCATTTCTAAATTGCTCAAAATGAGTAATTGGAACAGACATTTGCGCGTTGATTCCTTCAAAGGCGACATATATTCTACCTACGATGTTGAGATTTGACCACATTTGAAAAATATGATCTCTGAATAAACGAGGATTTTCAATATTTGCATATTGATAAAACGAAACGGTCACAAAATCAAAACCGCTTTCATTCAATTGTTTTACTAAATCCTCTTTATTTAATGTATTCCACAGTTGCATGCTATGTATTGTTTTAAATTAAAGATTTTGCAAAGTTAGAAAATATATCTTTCTAAAAAGGAAACAGAAAAAGATTAATTTGTTAAAATAATTATGGAGTAAATTAAGTATTTAGTTGAATTATGTTTTTGATGAAATATATTTAGTTTTTTCAGGAAATACAATTGTAAAAATTTGCAATTCTAAAAATTATTCCTAACTTTAATAACCTTTACATAAACCTAAACCGATGAAAGAAGAATATTTACACGCAATTTGGCGTTTAAAACGTTTGCCTGTTTCAAATTTATTTTTGACCGATGGCAGAGCAATTAAAATCCTAAATACAGGTTGGCACAATCCAGATTCTGGACCAGATTTTTTTAATGGTTCGATTGAAATTGAAGGAATGAGATGGAATGGAAACATCGAAATTCATGTAAAAGCTTCCGATTGGTATTTGCACAAACATCAAGATGATGCAGCTTACAAAAATGTGATTTTACACATCGTTTTTCAAAATGACAAAGATTTATTTATTGATGCTCAAAAAATTCCAACTTTGGAATTGCAGAATTTAATCGATTTCAATCATTGGAATAAATACCGAAATTTACTTTTAAATCAAACTTGGATTCCGTGTGAAAATTCGATTCAAGAAATAGAAAAGCAAGTTGTTTTGAACCAAATTGAAAATTCTGTTGTAGATCGCTTGAATAGAAAAAATCAAATCCTTGTTCAAACTTTTGCGGATTTAGAAAATGATTTATTGGCTTTGTATTTTGAAATTTACGCCAAAGCTTTTGGTTTAAAAGTGAATAATTTGCCTTTCATTGAATTGACAAAAAGGATTGATTTGAAAACTTTTTGGAAAGTGTCTGAAAAACAGCGTCCGATTTTATTTTTAGGTGTTGCTGGATTTTTTCAAGACGCTGTGAAATTTAATTTAATTCACGAAAAAAAAGAATGGCTGTTCTTGAAAAAGAAATTCACTTTGGGAGAAATGGAATTGAGTTCTTGGAAATTCAAAGGACTTAGACCGCCTAGTTTTCCGAATTTAAAAATTGGGCAATTCGCTACTTTGTGCTCGTTTAAAGAATTTTTTTCGATTCATGAATTGAATGCCAGTCAGGTTTTGGAATTGTTGGAAAAACTCAAATTCTCTAAAGATTTCCGAAATAATTTATTGATAAATGCGATAATTCCGATTTTTTGGTGGAATTTTGAACGATTTCAAGATGCGAAAATGCAAGAAATTGCTTTGAAATTATTGTCAGAAACAAAAACAGAAAACAATCAAATTATTTCAAAATGGAAAAATTTAGGAATAAAATGCAAATCTTCTTTTGATTCGCAAGGATTATTGGAATTAAAAAACGAACTTTGTGCTAAGTCAAAATGTTTAACATGTAAAATTGGTTTTGCGATTTTGAAAAAATAAATTCATTGTTTAACAAGAAATAAAATGAGAACTTTACAAAAAATAATTTTCTTCTTCGAAATGCGTTCCTACGGAGTGTGCGAGTGGTGGGCAAGAAAATTAGGGATTAATTCTTCAAAAGTAAAATTGGGTTTTATTTATGCGTCCTTTTTAACTTTTGGAACGCCACTTTTTGTATATTTGGCCATGGCTTGGATTTTAGAAAACAAACATTTTTTCAAATTACAGCGCAAACGTAGAACAACTATTTGGGAACTATAAGAACAAAAAAATATGTTTAAATCAGATTTTCGCTTCTTAAACAAAATTTTCTTTTTCATAACTTTAATCTTTTTTGGATTAACATTTGGAACGGTTGGTTACATGTTGATCGAAGGTTGGAGATTTTTAGATGCACTTTACATGAGTGTAATTACCACAACAACTGTTGGTTTTACTGAAATTCACGACATGTCTGATTCAGGTAGAATTTTCACTATTTGCTTGATATTTATTAGCTTTGGTACTTTTGCATATGCAATTACATCGCTAACAAAATACATTATCGGTGGAGAATATAAATTTTTTGTTTTAGAATACAGGTTTAATAAAAGTTTAAAAAAAATGAACAATCACGTTATCATTTGCGGTTACGGAAGAGTTGGAATTCAAGTTGCTGAAGATTTGAATGCTCAAAATATTCCAGTTATTGTCATCGAATTTTCAAAAGATATTATTGAAAAATCGATAAATTCATCTAACTTTTTAATGATTGAAGGCGATGCAAGTCAAGATGAAATTTTCACAAAAGCACAAATTGAATCGGCTAGAGCTGTAATCACTTGTCTTCCAAAAGATGCCGATAATTTATACGCCGTTTTAGCCTGTAAAGAATTGCGAAAAGACATTGTTGTCATTTCTCGGGCCTCCAATCAGCATGCGGTTTCTAAATTAAAGCGTGCTGGTGCAAATAACGTAATTATGCCTGATGCAATTGGCGGGTCACACATGGCTTCCTTAATTTCCAATCCTGACATTATGGAGTTTATGGAAAATATTCAAGCACAAAGTTTTGATGGAGTAAACATTGAATCTATTTCTTTTTCTGAACTTCCAACTGAATTTCAAAATAAAACTATCAAGCAACTTGAAGCAAAACGTTTAACTGGTGTAACAATTATCGGATACAAATCACCCGAAGGAGAATACATTATTAATCCAGACTGGGATATTGTGGTTGTAAAAAATTCAAAATTATTTGTTCTTGGAAATTCAAAACAAATCGATGAGTTTGATAAATTATTTCATTTGTCTAGACATTAGGACTACTAGATATTAGGATATTAAGGCTTCATTTTTATTAATAAACATTTTTAGTTTAAAAATTTGTATTTAAAGAAAATTATAAAGTCTTGACTTCCGACTCTTAAGGTCCTGATGTCCCAATATCTTAGTATCCTGACATCTTAAAGTCCCGTCAACCCATCAACTCTTTCATCAATTTATCGAAATTTTCTTTTAGTTCAGCTAATTCAGTTTCAACTAAAGATAATCGTTCTTCTAGAACAGCATGTTTTGAAGAAGATTCATGTGAATTTTCACTATAATTTGATTCTTCATAAGGTGCGAAACAATGACAATATCTTGCTTCTTTTTGACCTGGTTTTTTAGCCAACAATTTCACAAAAGGAACCTCGTAACTTGCCAAATTCTCGAGAGTTTGTTGAACTTCTTGCAAAGAATCGAAATCATGTAAACGACCAGAATTTGAATTTATTTCTCCAGCAGTTAGTGGTCCACGTAGAAAAAGTAAACACAAAACACTTGTTTCAGC
>CAMBRH010000148.1 GCA_945870115.1 Chitinophaga pinensis
CTTGCAAAAGAAGTGGTAAATATTTTGTTGTTTTCTGGAATGTTTTTCATGAAGATATAATAAAATTATTACATATTCCAAAGGTATTTATTTTTAAACTAATTTCAAACTTTAATTTTATTAAAACAATCAACTTATTAAATTAGCCCCAGCAAATGAAAAAATCACTTATATTTGTTTTTGGCATAAAACTTGAATTAGCTCTTAATATAAAAATCAAATATCATGAAAACAACTCTTACTTTTTTCGCATTTTTTGCACTTACTTTTTTAACTTCAGCTTCTGAACTTTTTGTAAAAATAAATTCTCAAGGTTCTTATTATGCAATGCTTGGTTTGCAAACACACAATAACAACAACGCAACTTTTCGCTTTTTTGATTTGAATCAAGGGGCCACTACCCTATCGATTTATGCTACAAACACGAATAGTTTATTTTATTCTGGAACTGTAAATTTAGAATACGAAGAACGATTAATTTGTGAAATTGACAATTATGGAAACCTGATTGTTGTTAAAAAAGAAAAAGTCAGCTACTCAAATTGGTACACATCAACTGTTTCAAATGCTTATACTGGTTATGGAAATAACGGTTACGGAAACAATTATGGAAACGGAAATCAAGATGTCAATTTCCAAGCTTTTCTTCAAGTTTTAAAAGATGATTCATTTGATTCTGGAAAATTGGACAAAGCTAAAAAATACATTGATAAAACAACTTTATCTGCAAGTCAAATTACTGAAATAAATACTAAGTTTTCTTTTGATGCAAGTAAATTAGAATGGGCAAAATATGCTTATTCAAAATGTTATGACAAACAAAATTATTTTCTTTTAAAACCAAGCTTCACTTTTTCAACAAGTTATAGTGATTTAGAAGATTTTATTGAAGGCAAATAGAATAACGTAATAGTTTACGTTTTACTAATGCTCAATTTTATTATTTATCAGTTATTAAGTCAAAAGTAAACTGATTATATAATAAAAGATCAAACCAATACACATTGAAGGACATAATTAATTACGTCCTTTTTAGTTCACCCAGATTTCAAATTCACAATTAACCTTACTTTCAAAAGTAATTGAATTACCCATTTGTTTCCTGGCATATTAATTTTAGTGGTTTTTCGCATGGTTTTTAAACAAAAACACACGCCAAAAACGAGTCATCCTTGATGTCTTTACGACGGACTTCATCCGTCGTTACAAATATTTGCTCCTGCACTGCGTTTGTCTTCATTTGCTTTGCAACTTCTCCTACGGCATCATTTCGAACAAATAAAAGTAACTTAAAAAATCAGAAAACCCCTTGTTCGAGAAGCTTGTGGGTAATTCAGAAAATTAATATCAATCTTATTTCTCAAAAATAAGATATCATTCTTTTTATCAAAGAAATAAAATTAATTAATCATTAAAGATTTGTATTTCAATAAAATATTTTTCTATCTTTATAAAAAATCTTACCTATGTAAATCATTTTTATTTTTCGCTTTTTTCTTTATTTTAGCAGGATTAAATGCTCAAACTTGGAGTGATAATGTTGCTTCAATTATGTATTCAAAATGTGCAACTTGTCATCACGACGGTGGAATTGCTCCTTTTTCACTGATGACTTACGGTGTGAGGCAAGTGCAATGTCAAGCGCCATTCATCAAGCAATTTCAGATAATGTGATGCCGCCATATCCACCTGATGCAAATTTTCAAGAATACGCTCATGCTCGTTTATTGAGTCCAACAGAAAAATCAAGTATTTTGTCTTGGATTGATTTGGGTTCCTTAGAAGGAAATGCTGCAAATACTCCACCACAACCTGTTTTTAATTCTGGTTCTATTTTAGGAAATGGTGATTTAGAAATCAGAATGCCAAACTACACAAGTAAAGCAAATGGTTTTGACGACTATGTTTGTCTTTCCGTTCCAACAAATTTGACAGCAGATAGACAGGTCAAAGCAATTGAAATAGTACCAGGCAACAGACAAATTGTCCATCATTGTTTGGTGTTTTTGGATGAAACAGGAAATTATGTTACTGATACAATTGGAGGTGATTGCGTTGGTCCAAATGGTGGAAAATTGTTGATGGCCTACACTCCAGGAGCATCACCAATGGTTTTACCTTCAAGCGGTGGATTAAAATTAGGAATGAATTTGACTTCAGGAAGTAACATTGTTTTGTCAATGCATTATCCAAATGGAAGCGCAGGAATGCTTGACAGTACAAAAGTTATTTTCCACTTTTATCCACAAAATGAAACTGGAATTAGAGAAGTATCTGTGGCCTCAATTCTTGAAAACTGGAACATCGCTTTACCACCAAATCAAGTTAATACAATTACAGCACAATATCCCTTTAGTGGAACCTTACCAATCGATTTTTCCTTATTAAGTGTATTTCCACACATGCATAATTTAGGAAAAGAAATCAAAGCTTATGGTTTGAATTCTCAGGGAGATACAGCAAAATACATTCATATAAAAGATTGGGATTTCCATTGGCAAGATTTTTATTTCTTTAAAAATATTCAAAAGGCGGAAGCTGGTTCTGTTATAAAGGGTTACGGAATTTATGATAATACG
The DNA here is from genome assembly GCA_945870115.1 of Chitinophaga pinensis. GTDB lineage: Bacteria > Bacteroidota > Bacteroidia > Flavobacteriales_D > Crocinitomicaceae > M2408. Next base: position 2,580 of record CAMBRH010000148.1, read on the forward strand.
GTAAATAATCCAAACAATCCAAATTCTCCACCGCAATTGGTTGTTGCGGGAGAAAACACGAACGATGAAATGTTTTTAATTTATTTCCATTACATGTTATATCAAGCTGGCGATGAAAATTATGATTTAGAAGCCCTGATGTCACTTGGATTAGAGGAATTTTTAAATGATAAAAATTCAACATTTTTAGCTTTTCCAAATCCTTTTGACAAATCAATTGAAATTCGATTTAAAGAAAACATGGATGCAAAAATTGCTCTAATTTACATTTATGATATGCAAGGAAATCTTGTGAAAAAGATTAATTCTATTGAAGAAGGAAAAATAACTTGGGACGGAAAAAATGAACTTGACAAAGAAGTTAGTTCTGGAACATATATTTTATCCGCAAATTTGAACGGAAAAATGTCTCATCAAACAATTATTAAAAAGTAAAATTAAAGTAGAACGTAATTGTTTATGTTCTGCTTTAAGTTATTTAAAAGTTTAAAATGTAATTTGTTTTCTTTTCAACTCCAATAGTTGTTTCTGAACCATGTCCAGGAAAAACAGTTGTTTCTTCAGGCAGTGTAAAAATACGTTCGTGAATTGTTTTTTTAAGAACTTCAATATTTCCTCCTGGTAAATCTACTCTTCCAAAACTTCCTTTGAAAAGAATATCTCCACCGATAAGTATTTTATTTTCTTCGTTGTAAAAAGCAACATGTCCTGGTGCGTGTCCTGGACCAAAAATTACTTTAAAATTAATCTTTCCAAAAGTTAACATCTCATTATCCTTAATTAAAAAATCTGGATCAGGAGATTCTTCATAGGCTTCAAAACCATACACATGTGCATAGGAAGGAACAGCTTTTAATGTTGGTAAATCCAATTCGTGCGTGTAAAAAGGCACTGAATACGTATTTTTAACAAAAGCATTTCCTAAGATGTGATCAATGTGACAATGCGTATTTAACAAAGCCAAAACTTTCAAGTTGTTGTCTGAAACAAAGTCAGTTAATTCGATTTTTTCATCACGAGAATAACATCCTGGATCAATGATTACTGCATTATTTTCTTCATCAAAAAGCAAATACGTGTTTTCTTGAATTGGGTTAAAAGTGAAAATTTTAATTTTAAGTGGCATGTTTTTTGATAATTTGAATGAAAACTAAAGCAAAAGTAGAAGAAAAAAACAAGAATTCACTGAATAAATGTTTCTTGCTGAATAAAAAATTCTAATTTTGTGAAAAATAAATTATAGAAATTAAAAGAATATCACATGAAAATTATTGCAATTTTAAGTTTGATTTTAATCGTTACAAGTTGCGGAATGAAAGTTCCTTACACAGACGAAATTAAAAAACAATATAATTTGGACGAATCAAATATGCGAAAAGTTCAGTTTTTTACATCTGCAACAATAATTATTGAAAGAAAAAATTCGCTTGAAAATCAAGGTACAACAGAAAGTGGAACTTTGGTTACGAATGAAAATAGTGTTGAAAATAGAATCATCATACCAGTAAATACAAAATGTGTTTTCGAAAAATTTGAAGCAAACGGAGATATTCAAGTGCGCTTTGAAGTTGGACAAAACAAAACCTTGCGCTATGCAATCAGAAAAGGAAACAACAATGGTCGCTACTATTTATCTGCTGTTTGGGATCAAAACAAGGGTGGACAATTAGACTACGGAAACCTTACATATTATGCAACTTCAGAATCTGGAAGCGCTTTTTTATTGGTTGTTACCAAAAAATTGAAGAAAGTTAGACGTAAAGATAGAGTTGTTAAGGGAATGTCTGTTTAATTAGACATTAAGATTTTAGGACTTTAAGATATTAAGACTTTGATTTTTGTAGATAACTAGATTTTTACAAAAATTACAAATTGGCAGATTACAGATTGCTTCGCATCCTATAAACTCCTTTTGATAGCGAAACAATCTGTAAAAACTGAAATAAAAGATTATGAATGAAGACAATCAAATATTACTATTTTCATTCTTTATTTTCTATTTAGTTTTTGGGGGTATCATATTACTAAGGAAAAACAACAAGAAAGTAATTATCATAAATCTAAGTATTCATATAATTATTTCAAGTATATTTTGGTACGAATATGAAAACGTAGGTCCTGGTGGTGGAAGTTTTGTAGTTTGGTTTTTTTGGCTCGTTTTTAATGGAGTTCACACGCTAATTTTAATCCTTTTTCTACTTTTTTATTTAATTAGAAAGAACAACAATTGAATAAATATTACAGATTGCTTCGCGTTCAAGAAAATCATTTTGAAAGCGAAGCAATCTGTAATTTGCAATCTGCCAATCTGTAATTCTTTCTTAGGAAAGCAGTTGCTCAATATAATTCAATAATTTTTCTTGACCGAATTTAGATTCACTAGAAGTGATGAAAACTGGTGGAAGTTCGTCCCAATGTTTCAACATTTCTTTTTTGTATTTCGCTAGGTTTTTTTGTAATTCTGTGGAAGAAATTTTATCAATTTTTGTAAAAACCATCGAAAATGGAATGGAATGTTGACCACACCAATTCATAAACTCTAAATCTATTTTTTGAATTTCTAAACGACTATCTAATAGAACAAAAGTATTTATCAAGGTTTTTCTTTCTAACAAATATTCTGAAATAAATTTCTCAAACTTCAACCTCGCAAGTTTTGAAACTTTTGCATAACCGAAACCTGGCAAATCAACTAAATACCATTTCTCATTGATTTCAAAATGATTAATTAACTGGGTTTTTCCCGGAGTTGAAGAAGTTTTTGCTAACTTTTTATGATTCGTAATCATGTTAATCAAAGACGATTTCCCTACGTTTGATCTTCCAATGAAAGCAAATTCTGGCTTTCCATCTGATGGACAAAGTTTGTGATCGGTATTACTAACTAGAAAAGTTGCTGTTTTGATTAACATAAGATTTTTTTACAAAGTTAAGAAAGATAGTTGTTTTGCAACTAACAAAAGTATGTGTAATTGGCAAACTTGAAAATTTTTACCACATAGGCAAAATAGAAAACATAGGTTTTAACCAAAATAAACCAAGCGCAACTTAATTTTTCTAAGTTTCTCAGTGGTAAAAAATATACTTTAATTTAAAAATAATGCAAGTACAACACCTACCAAAATACTTGTTAATTTCATTAAATTAAATTTATGATTTTCGCTGGTTTCAAAAATAATTGTTGTTGAAATATGTAATAACATTCCTATTACTACTGCCAACAAATATTCCATGTTGATAAACTCTAAGTTTCCTTGGGATAAATAACCCAAAATCAAACCAAGAGGAGTCATAATTCCAAAAACCAATAATATTGACCAAGATTTTGATTTGGTATATTCTGCTTGTTTTAATAAAGTCATCAAAGCAATAGCAACTGGAACTTGATGAAATAAAATCCCCATTAACAAAGACATTCCCGAACCATGATCGTGACCAATGTGTTGCATTTCAGCAGGAGAAGTTAGGGGAATTCCTTCAATTAATGAATGTACAGAAAGAGATATGAATAAGACCCATGGAAATTTATGTTTGTTGTGGTGATGAACGTGTCCGTGTTCGATTCCACCAGAAAAATATTCAAGAAAAAGTTGAATTAAGAAGCCAAGTAAAACGTAAATTCCAATTTTTTCTGAATGTTCGTGATACAGTTCTGGAAGAAAGTGAACAAATGCAATTGCTAATAAAAATCCACCACTGAAAGCCAAAAGGATTTTAATTATGTTTTTTTGATTATAAGAACTTAAAATATCGACAATTAAACCGCCAATAATCACCGCTCCAATCAATAATCCAACTTGAAGTAAAATACTCATATTTAATTAAATATTATTTTTTTTGGGCGATTAAAATCAAACGTGAAGAATTTTCCTCATCAAATTCACTTAAAGAAAATTCTCCAAAAGTATTTAGAAGTTCAAATCCTGCTTTCTCTAACAATAGTTTAAAATCAGCTAATTTTAATGCTTGCACGCGCTCAGTGAAATTATAATTTTTCTCGTCATCACTGAATGCAATGTTTTTGAAAATGTGTTTGCCATCGTATTTTCTTTCAATATTAAAAAGCGTATTTTCACACGATTTCTCTTCTTTCTGAACTAAATTATTGATAACCTTTGTTGCATTCATAAAATCAATGACAAGTTTTCCATTTGGTTCAAGCATTGAATTGATGGAATTTAACACTTTTAAATTGTCTGATTCATCATCAAAATAGCCAAAACTTGTGAATAAATTGAAAATGTAATCAAATTTCTCATTTTTATAAATTTCACGCATGTCGTGAACATCGAATCTCAAATTTTTATTTTCAAATTCTTTGGCTTGAATAATACTATTTTCTGCCAAATCTAGACCCAAAACATTTAAACCAAATTGACTCAAATAAAAAGCATGTCTTCCTTTTCCACAAGCTAAGTCTAAAACTTTCTCAGAATGATTCAGGTCAAGAAAATCAACTAGATTTTTTATGAAAAATTCTGCTTCCGAGAAATCCCTATTTTGATATAATTTATGATAAAAAGGAGAATCGAACCAACTTTCAAACCAATTTTGAGACTTATTATTATTATTCAATTTTTTTATTTTTGAAAGACAAATATACGGTTTTTAGCTTAATTTTGTACTTGAAAATTTTTTCCTTGAAAAAATAATATTAAAAAAATGAAACTTTTTTTCTATGAAATAGTATTATCTATCGACAATTATTTATATTTGTAAGTCATCTAACGAAAAAATGGAACTAGGTAATATCTATAACATCTATAAAACAATGGAGCAAGAGAATATTTTGCTGTCATTTAAGGGGGTAGTAACTTCTGATTTGCTTACATCTGTATTGCAAATTATGGAGACAAAAATGGATTATTTGGAAGAATCACCTAAAACAAAAAAGAAAGTTTTTAATGTTTTGGTTGAATGTTTACAAAATCTGTATCATCATATTGATGTTAATGATGAAAATGCCGCTGAACAAAGAAGAATTATTGAGCAAAAATCTGCGTTATTTCTAATAGCTAAAGAGGATGATTATTTCCAAATTAGAACTGGAAATTACGTCGATAAAGATGCTGCCGGCGAATTGTCTGAGAAATTAGATAAAATAAACGGAATGGATAAAGAGGAATTAAAGCTTTATTACCAAGAAGTTTTAAACAACGGTACGCTTTCTGACAAAGGAACTGCTGGTTTAGGAATGATTGATATCGCTCGAAAATCTGGAAATAAATTAGAATATCAACTTTTGGATATAGATGATCAAACAAGTTTTTTCTGTTTAAACATCAAAATTGATTAAAAAACTATACTACTAATAAACAAAATATTAAAAAATAAAGAACAACAAATTAACATGGAAAATTTAATTTTAGAAGGATCAGCCAAAACACCTACTGTAACTTTTAACGCAGGTGAAGGAAAATTAGAACTTAAAGGACGTTCAATTCCTGAAAATTCTGTGGAATTTTACAAACCATTAAATGATTGGATTGAAAATTACGGTCAAAGTCCAAAAGCGGCGACAAGTGTAGATATTAAATTAGAATATTTTAATACCTCATCTTCGAAATGTATTTTAGATTTATTCAAAAAATTAGAAGGAATCAACGGAAAAGGTACTGATGTAAGCATTAATTGGTATTTTGAAGAAGATGACGAAGATATGGAAGAAGCTGGAGAAGATTATCAAGC
>CAMBRH010000149.1 GCA_945870115.1 Chitinophaga pinensis
GGTGAATTTTTTCCAGCACTTGATTTTGAAGAAATTGACAAGGAAATAAAATTTTTAGCTATTCAAAATTCAGTTTTAGAATTAGAAGGTTTTGTAAGAATTAAAATTGCCTCTGAAAGAATTAATTCAATGTTAGTTTTCTTTGATAAAAGAGAAATCGAATATCCAAATCTTGTAAGTATTTTAACGAAAGTTCATTTAACGACAGAAATAATTGATGCTATAAATCACATTTTTACTCCAAAAGGATTAATAAAAGATGAAGCTTCTGAATTATTATTTGAAATTAGAACTAAGATTACAGCTTTAAAAAATCAAATAAACCGCAACTTTGAGAAAGAAAAACGCAAACTTCTAAAGGACGGTTTATTAGCTGATACTCACGAAACTTTCCTTAATGAAAGACGTGTTTTGACCCTTTTATCAACTCATAAACGCAAAATTACTGGTTCAATTTTAGGTTCATCAAAAACTGGAAGTTTGACGTATATAGAACCACAAGTGAATGTTCCACTAAACAATGAATTGGAAAGTTTACAAGATGATGAACGAAAAGAAATATTTAGAATTCTGCAACAATTGACAAAATTTTTGTCTGACTATTTGCCTTTAATTAAAGAATATCAATTGATTTTAACTGAATTTGATTTTATACAAGCGAAATCAAAATTAGCGTTAGAATTAGACGCTTGTTTGCCAGGAATAGAAGATGAAACTCAAGTAGAATTTATACAAGCCTACCATCCTATTTTATGGCGAAATAATAAACTTCACAAAAAAATCACTTTACCACAAAACTTGAAATTAGATAAATTTTCAAGAATGTTGGTCATTTCTGGACCAAATGCAGGTGGAAAAAGTATCACTTTAAAAACAATCGGTTTATTACAATTGATGTTACAGGCTGGTTTGATGGTTCCCGTGCAACAAAACAGTAAAATGTGTTTTTTTCAAAATGTTTTAACAGATATTGGTGACAATCAGTCAATTGAAAATGAATTAAGCACCTATTCATATCGTTTAAAACGCATGAAATATTTTTTAGACGTTGTCAACAAAAAAACCTTGGTTCTATTAGATGAATTTGGTACAGGTTCAGATCCAGTTTTGGGTGGCGCTTTGGCGGAAGTTTTTTTTGAAGAATTATACAACAAAAAATGTTTCGGAGTTATCACAACACATTACGGAAACATCAAATTAAAAGCCGATAGACTTAGAAATGCAATCAACGGATGTATGCTTTTCAACACTGAAACTTTAGAGCCTCTTTATCGTTTTTCGATTGGCCAACCAGGAAGTTCGTTTACTTTTGAAGTGGCGCAAATGAATGGAATTCCGCTTGAATTGATAGAAGAAGCGAAAACAAAAATTGATTCTCACGAAGTGAATATGGATCAACTTTTGAGTGAATTACAACGAGAAAAAACCTATTTGGAGCAACTTAATAAAGATCACATTGAAGCGCAAGAAATTGCAGATAAAGCAAGAAGAGATTATTTAGAAAAGAAAAAATTGATAGATCAAAAATTGTTACAACATGCTGATTTCATGGAAAAAAATAGTTTGTTTATCAATAATGGAAAAAAACTAAAAACATACATTGACCGTTTCCAAACAAAAAGTAGAAAAAAAGATGCCAATCAAGCTTTAATTGATGAGATTAAAAAATACCTAACGATTGAAAAGTCTAAAATCGAAAGTAAAAATCTTACTGAAAAATTAAAACAAGACATTAAAAAGCCGAAAAAAATAAAAGCTGGCCCTCCAGTAATCGATCAACATCAACAAGATAAAATCAAAGTTGGCTCAACTGTAAAATTGATTGAAACCAAGCAAAATGGAACAGTTGAAGAAATTCAAGGAAATCAATTAACCGTTGCTTTTGGATTTTTAAGAATGAAAGTTGAACGAGAAAGATTGAGTTTTGTAAAATGAATTAATGATTCAATTTCCAATTTACTTCCAACAAATATTCAATCGTTTCAAGGTGTCTTTTTGCTTCGAATAAATTTTCTCCCCAAGCGTAAGTTCCGTGATTTTTGATAATAAAACAATGATTTGTAAATAATTCACTTTTTGATTTCATTAAATTTGAAAATGCTATCATATCTTGCGAATTTTCTAAGATTGGAATCGAAACTTGATTCTCATGCGTTGTTTGTCCTTTAAATCCTTTTTGGATTTCGTATCCTTCAAACAAAATTTCATCTGAATATTTTTGAGAATTTAATACAGAATAAACTGAATGACTGTGCAAAATAACTTTTGTTAAAGGAAATAAATCATACAAAACACAGTGAATTAACGTTTCTGCAGATGGTTTTAAATCTTTAAATTCAAGCGTTGGATTTCCATCAAAATCAACTTTAATGAAATCTTTATCGGAAAATTCTGATTTGTCAATTCCTGAGCGAGAAACAAAAATTTCTTCCTCAATTGAATCAATTTTGAATGAATAATTTGTTGAAGTAGCTGGAGACCAACCTTTTTTGTGATAAGATCTAATAGTTTCAGCTAATTTTTCTTTCAAATTTTGAATTTCTTCCATCTCAAATTGTTTTTAAATGAATTTTTTTGAAATTAATATTTCTTCCATTTCTTGTTGGATTTTTTGAGCTTCAAATCTTGCTTTATCAGCAAAATCATTTTCACTTGAAGCGTAAATTATTCCTCGAGAAGAATTTACTAAAAGTCCGCAATCTTTGTTCCATCCAAAATTTGAAACATCCGTTAAACTTCCGCCTTGCGCTCCAACTCCTGGTACCAAAAAGAAATGTTGAGGAACGAGTTTTCTTACTTCACCAATACCTTCTGCCCTAGTTGCACCAACTACAAACATAGTGTTATTTGGAGTTCCCCAAGAAGAAACTTTTTTTAGAACATTCTTATAAAATTCATTTCCTTCCGAATCCTTCAAAAACTGAAAATCATTTGCTCCTTCATTAGAAGTTAAGGCTAAAACAATCGCCCATTTATTTTCAAATTCAAGAAAAGGTTTTACGCTATCTTCGCCCATGTAAGCTGCAATTGTCACAGAATCACAGTTCAAATAATCAAAAAAAGTTTTGGCATAATAAGTTGATGTATTACCAATATCTCCTCGTTTGGCATCAGCAATTGTGAAAATGTTTTTTGGAATATAATCCAAAGTTTTTTTCAATGATTCCCAACCTTTTGGACCATAACATTCATAAAAAGCAATATTCGGTTTGTAAGCAACACAAAAATCTTTCGTTGCATCAATAATCGCCTTATTGAATTCAAAAATTGGATCTTCCGTTTCAAGCAGATGCTTCGGGATTTTTGTCAAATCTGTATCCAAACCAACACATAAAAATGATTTTTTTTCTTTGATTTGTTGAATTAATTCTTGTCGATTCATAAAGGAAATTTGTGCTGCAAAAGTAAGAATTTATTCTTTTATCATGACAAAGATTAGAAATCTTTCAATTCATTCATTGGATCCCAAAATATTTTCTTGAAATCTACTACTTTATCATTTTTAATAACAATTCCTTCTGCTTTCAATAAATTTTCCATCCGATCAAAATCATTTTCAGATTCCATGAAATGACCTTTCCCGGTCAAAATTCCAATGCGATTTACAACTCTATGTGCTGGAATATTTTCTTTTCTGTGAGAGGCATTCATCGCCCAACCAACCATTCTACTCGACTTTTTTGCTCCTAAATAATTCGCGATTGCTCCATAGGATGTCACTCTCCCATAGGGAATTTCTTGAACTATCAAATACACTTGATTAAAGAAGTCTTTATTTTTTTCAGAAAGTTTAATGATCATAAATTTCAATTAAAATAAAATGATTTTAAAAGTGTAACAAATGTAGCAATACTAAGTTATCAAAGAAAAAAAAACATGAAAAAAATCATTTTATGCTCATTGTTGGGTATTTCTCAAACGATGTTTGCACAAGAATTTAATCAAAATGACAGTATTATTTCATCTGATAAAGTTTTTGAAGTTATTAAAATTTTTCCAAATCCGACAAGTGAAATTTTATTCATAAAAAACGGTGATTTAATTGATTCTTATGAAATGTTTAATCTTCAAGGAGAATCTGTTCAAAAAGGACAAAATGAAACTCAAATTATTTCTTTAATAGATTTACCAATTGGACAATATTTTTTGCTCATTGAAATTGATGGATTCTACAAAAATTTCAGGGTTAGTAAATTTTAAAAAGAATTATGAATTATGAGTTTTGAATTATGAGTTGGAAACGTAAGTAAATAAGATTACCTTTCAATATGCTAGAAATAAATTTCAACCCAAAATAGAAATATATCGCTTTAGGCTTTCTAATTCAACTTTAGCAATAAATTCAATGAAGGAATTTTTATCATTGTTAGTTTGAGCATTTTCTAAAGTTTGATAATATTTCATTCGGGTATCATAATCTCCTTTTATGTTTGCGATAACGAAACCATGTTTTAATAAGAATAAATTCATAATTAAACGGGAAGTTCTTCCATTTCCGTCAATAAAAGGATGAATTGTCACCAATCGTTCGTGAAGCTCTGCTGCCAAAATAACGGGATGTAGATTTTTATTTCGACTATACCAAATGAAATAATCTTCCATTTCTTTCGAAACCATAAAAGCCTGCGTTGGCGTGTGCAAACTTCCTTGAATCATAACTTGCACATTTCTATACTTTCCTGCATATTCAGGATTAATGCCTCTTAGAATTAAATTATGAATAGTTAATAATTCATATTCATTAAACTCAGATTTTTTGTCAATTAATAGTTTTATATAATCAATCGCTTCTTTGTGATTAATGACTTCTAAATGTTCACGCATTGATTTACCAGAAATTGTTAATCCTTGATTCACAATTAAATCTGTTTCTCGAAGATTAAGTGTATTTCCTTCAATACGATTACTTTCAAAGGTATATTCTAATTCTAAGGCTTCAACAATTCTAAAACTATCAAACTCTCTTTTTTGATTTAAAATGGATTTATGAAAATCTATTTCATCCAAAATTTCTTGAATTGAATTTGGAATTTCTTTAGTATGTAAAACATTGTATTTCGCAATTTCTTCCATTACCAACGACAAAGTTTCTTCAGCAATTTTATATTCTTTAATTTCTGAAAAAATCTTTTCCTTCAACCATAATTTCATTAAATCATCTAAAGGAATCTCTAAATGGCTTGATAAATCTCTAATTTGCTTTTCTGTTGGAAACCTTAATCCTGATTCAAATTTACTTATTAAAGCCTGATCAATATTCATTTTAAAAGCTAAATCTTTCACCTTTAATCCTAATAAAACTCGTTTTGATTTAAGTAAATTTTTCATGACAAAATATTTCATGACAAATTTAGTCATTTTATTTGTTTTTGCAAATTTTTGCAAAAAAAAATCCATCTCAAAATGAAATGGATGGATTAAAAAAATAAATGCAGTTTACTTAAACATTTTTGAAGCAGTTTTAAATATTATTTTCAAATCTTCAGATAAAGTAGGGTTTTCTAAATATTTTTTATTCAACAACAATTTATGAGGCATTATTTCATGAATATATGTTTCTCTTGGATTATCAGATTCGCCTAAAAGTCTATTCTCATCAAAATATTCTAATGAAGCATAATCGGTAATTCCTGGTTTAATATTTAAAATTTCTAGTTGCTCAATGGAATATAAATCAACATATTCTTGCACTTCAGGACGCGGACCAACAATTGACATTTGTCCAAATAACACATTTATAAATTGAGGAAATTCGTCAATTTTATATTTACGAAGAAAAACTCCAATTTTGGTAATTCTTGGATCTCGCATGCCAACAGTTAATTGCCCTAGTTTATCTGAATTTGGCTTCATTGTTCTGAATTTCAACAATAAAAAAGACTTACCAAATTGTCCCACGCGATTTTGCCTATAAAAAATTCCTCCATTACTCGAAACTAAAATTAAAGCACTAAAAATTATTCCAAAAGGCAAGAAAACCAATAAAATAAAAAAGGAAAATAATATATCAAATATTCGCTTCAATTGGATTGAAAATTAATTTTTACAAATTTTTTGAACGGAATTAACAACAGCATTTACAACTGTTTTCATTTGTTCATCTGTCAAGTCAACAAAAACTGGTAAAGAAATTTCTCTTGAAAAATTGTCTTTTGTTGTTGGATAATTATCTAAAGAATAACCCAAATTAGTATAAAAACTCATTTTTGGAACTGGAATAAAATGAACATTAACAGAAACATCATGGTTGAAAATTTCTTGAATAATCGCATCACGTTGTTCTTCAGTTATGTTTTTAATTCTTAAAGCGTATAAATGATAACACATTTCCACCTCATCATTTTTCATTGTTGGAACTTGAGCCCAATCATATTTTGACAATTCTCGTGAATAAAACTCACAAATTTCTTTTCTTTTTGGCAACGTTTCAGAATCATAACGTTCAAGTTCAACCTGACCAATTGCAGCTTGGATATCAGTCATGTTGCATTTATAACCTGGCTCTACAATATCATATTTCCAATTTCCCTTTTGTGTTTTTGCTAAAGCATCTTTGTTTTGACCGTGTAAAGTTTTAACACATAAATCAGTATAAATCTGATTATTATCAAAAGGTTCAGGGAAATTTAGTGCCACTGCCCCACCTTCAGCAGTTGTCAAATTTTTTACAGCGTGAAACGAAAATACTGAAACATCTGTTAAGGAACCTGCTCTTTTCCCTTTATACCATGCACCATAAGAATGTGCAGAATCAGATAAAACCAATATTCTTCCAAGTTTTGTTTGGTTTTCAGAATTCGAAACAAATAAATTTTTATGTTTTCTAACTAATTCATTAATCTTATCATAATCACATGGAAAACCAGCAAAATCAACGGGCATGATTACTTTTGTTTTTGAAGTAATCGCTTTTTCAATCGCTACAATATTGATGTTGAAATCATCCGAATTTACATCTACAAAAACTGGTTTTGCACCCACATGCATAATTACATTAGCTGTTGCGGAATATGTATAAGCAGGTAAAATAACTTCATCTCCTTCCTTCACATCAAACCAACGAAGCATTGTTTCCAAACCAGCTGTTGCACTGTTCAAACAAATAGTGGCTTTATTTCCACAATATTCGGTGATTTCTTTTTCAAAAGCTTTTGTTCTTGGCCCAGTTGTCAACCAACCTGAATTTAAAACTTTTACTACTTCGTCAATTGCTTTTTGGTTTATGCTTGGAGGAGAAAATGGAATCATCTTTTAAAAATTAAAAATGTAAAATTAAGAATTAAAAATTAAACATGGAGAGTGGAAAAGAGAGAATTTAATTTATCTTGAAAGTCTGTTTTGTTTTGCGTTTGGTTTTTTCTTTAAAAAATTAAAATCTAAAATTCCAGCTAAATAACCCAATCCGTAACTGAAATGTAGAATTGGAAAAATGATAAAAATTTGAATAATCTCCTCAATTTTACTAGCTAATTTTAAGGAAAAATAAATTCCTAGTAAAAAATATAAAACTAAAGGAACTAAAGATAGATAAAATACAAATGGAAGAATCAAAAATGATAATCCAAACAACAAAACATATAAAACAAATAATGGTGGAATAAGTTGTCTTGAAGTTGTTATTGCTTTGTGTTTATTATTTACAAAAACTTTCCAATATCCGTACTGGAAAAATTGTCTCCAAAGTCCTTTAATGGAAGCTCGAACATAATATTTTAATGAAATTTCTGCATCAAATAATATTTTCCCTCCAGATTTTGTTACCCTGAAATTAAATTCATCATCTTGATTTCTGACTAAATCTTCATCAAAATACCCAATCTTCTCAAAAACATGCTGCGGATAAAGTGGAGTTCCGACAGTATCAACAAAAGCACTTTCATTAATTACTCTAAAATTACCGATGCCCATTCCGAAACTTGTACTCATTGCTTTTGAAATGATTTCGGATTGCTTGTTGATAAAAATATTTTCAACTTTTCCTCCAACACACCAAATGTCTGGATTTTCAATTATTTTAGTAATTCCTCCTTGAATGTAATTATGAGAAATAATTTGTCTAGCACCTACAATTTGATAAAAATCTGCCTCAATAGATTTTATCCCTAAATTAAACGCAAAGGGAGTTAATTGTTTTTCATTTGTGACGATCCTTAACTGCGGAAAAATTTGCTGAATATTTTCTATGATTTCTAATGTTCCATCATCTGACTTAC
>CAMBRH010000150.1 GCA_945870115.1 Chitinophaga pinensis
TTTTCTGAACTCACTGAAAAAAGAATAATGGAGATACAAACTAAAATAAATAATCGACCACGTAAACGATATAATTACGAAAATCCTATATTTGTAATGGAAAATTTATTGTTTAACTCAGAAGTTGCATTTGTGACTTGAATTCAGCAAATTTTAAAATACCGGGTGATTTAAAAGCAATATTATATTCTTCTAAAACGTGAAATCCCTTTTCTCTTAATTCATCAGCTTTGCTTTTACAAGAAATAATTAAACTTGAAATAAAAAGCAGAAATATGAAATTTATTTTTCTCACCATTAATTCAAAACTTTCTCACCATTCAATTTACTATTTTTTCTTCCGTATAAAAAATAAATCACAAGTCCAGCAATTAGCCAAATCCCAAATCCAACCCAATTAGACAATTTAAGTTCGCTCATCATGTACAAACAACTGACCAAACCAAGCATTGGGATTAAAGACAAATTGTGCGTTATAGATAAAATAGTCAAAACAATGGCAATGATAAAAAAGATGTAAGTTGGGATTTTGTTTGCGAATAAACTAAAACCTGAACTGTACATTTGATTTTCATTTATTTCTAACTTTACTAAAGTAGATTTATATTCCTTTTCAGACAAAGAACTTAAATATGCTTCCACATCAGAATCATTTTTCTCAAAGGTTTTAATATCAATTTCTGTTAATTTTGCTTTAATTTCTTTTACTTCCTTAGAATTTAAAGATTTCATTAAATCTGCAGTATTTACAAGTTGTTTTTCGTTAGTCAAAAAACGCATAGTTGCATCTTTATTTGCTGTGAATGTGAAAATAATTGTTCCAATTAATAAAAATGGCATCACAAATTTACTGTTTACATACGGAGTTTTGAATTTCCCACGAGGAATGTCTTTTTTGTTTTGTAAAACTAAAACTCCAGCGCAAACAACCACAAAAGCAAACAAAGTACCAATACTGCATAAATCGGTTACATCAGTAATGTTTAAAAACAAAGCAGGGACTGCGACAACAAATCCTACAACAATCGTCGCAAAAGAAGGAGTTTTGTATTTTGGGTGAATTTTTGAGAATTTTTTTGGTAGCAATCCATCTCTACTCATACTCATCCAAATACGTGGTTGTCCCATTTGAAATACAAGCAAAACACTCGCCATTGCAACAACAGCACTAACAGCAATTATTCCTGAGAGCCATTTTAAATCAAGTTTATCAAAGACAAAAGCTAATGGATCTGCTACGTTTAAGTCGGTATAAGAAACCATTCCAGTTAAAACCAAAGCAATAATGACATATAAAATAGTACAAATAATAATTGCCCACATCATTCCTCTCGGTAAATCTCTTTGAGGGTTTTTACATTCTTCGGCAGTTGTTGAAATTGCATCAAAACCTATGTAAGCAAAGAAAACCGCAGAAACTCCCTTTAAGATTCCTCCAATTCCATTTGGTGCAAAAGGATCCCAATTTTTAGTATCGATGTAAAAAATACCAACAGAAATCACCAATAAAATAATTGCTAATTTTATCACAACCATTACATTACTTGCGTTTCGAGATTCTTTCATTCCACGGTAAACCAACCAAGTAATCAAAACAATTATAAATAAAGCAGGAATATCAGCCACTAAATGAAAGGAACCAATTTTTGGAGCTGAAGTCCAAGCATAATAAGATTCTTGCAAAGAAGTTCCTAATTTTGAAAAATCTTTACCTGAATTAAGTAAATTCATTGCTTCACCATAACCTTTACTTGCCGAAAAATAATCCATTTGGCACCAATGTGGAATGTGAATTCCTTTGATTCCAAGCCAAGGAACATGTAAGTTTTCTAAAAATCCTGTAAAATAATTACTCCATGATATTGCTACTGTAATATTTCCAATCGCATATTCCATTATCAAAGCCCAACCAATAATCCAAGCAATGATTTCTCCAAAAGCAACGTAAGAGTAAGTGTAGGCACTTCCCGAAACAGGAACCATTGAGGCAAATTCGGCATAAGCAAAAGCTGCAAATCCACAGGCTATAGCCGTGAAAATAAAAAGAAAAATTACTGCTGGACCACCATCAAAACTTGCTAAACCAATTGTGCTAAAAATTCCAGCTCCAATAATGGCAGCAATTCCAAAAGCAGTTAAATCTCTTACTCCTAAATGTTTTCCGAGTGAAGCATGTCCTTCAGAATTTTCTCGATCTGCAACCTGTTTTAAAATATCTGCAACTGATTTTTTACGAAATAAGGATTTAAAAGACATGTAGTTTATTTTTTTGAAAAACAAAGATAGGAAAAAGAAAAAGATTTTGATTGAAAAATTTGAAATGAAATGATTTTGAATAATTAGAATCTAACTGTTTTTATGAATTAATCAAATTCGCGAATAAAAAGGAATTCCAACTCTCTCAATATGTTCTATTAGTTTTTGATTTGAAATTATTCTTTTCTGTGATAAATCAATTTTATAAGGTAACAATAAATCATCAAGTTGATTTTCGATTGCTAATAATTCAGAGAAATTTAAATTGCTTTCAATAAGTGTTAAATCTATGTCAGAGCCATTTTTGTAATTTCCTTTTGCTCTTGAACCATAAATTATTACCTGTTCAATTTGAGAAAATTTAGAAAAAACCTCATTTATCTTTTCAATTGTCTTTTTATCAAGGCCGAATTTATTCATCAGATTAAAGTTTCCATTTTTGCTTTAAAGTCAATAAATAAATCAAAATAGTGATTCAATATGTTGAGTTTTATTTCGGATACAACTGCTTCATTATAAGTATGTGATGATTGATTTCTACTTTTAATCATTTCCATCCAATATTCACCATTTGAAATTAAACCCTTTTGAAAAGCCTCTCTTGTTGCATCTCGAGAACCATTAATATTAAATTCGCCTTGAAATTCAAAATAATCTTTCATTACTTTCCACGCAAGTTCATGCGTAAATTCAAAAGCTTGAATTAATCCTTGTTCTTCTAATTCATTTAAATCACCTTTATCAATAAATTTTGTTAGTTGAGTCAAGGCGCTTTTGTAATTGTCAAATCTTTGTTTCCATCTTACATCCTCCTCCATAAAATTGATTTTAGTAAAAATATATTTTAGTGTTAATTTTCATTATATTCTAAATATAATGACCTTTAATTGAGTGAATTAAAATTTCGTTTTCGAGTACTTGATAAATTATGCGATGCTCTTGACTTATCCTTCTTGACCAAAGTCCTGAAAGTTCATGTTTTAAAGCTTCAGGTTTTCCGATTCCTTGGTATGGAGTTTCGACAATTGAATCAATTAAAGATAATGCTTTTGATAAGATACGTAAATTTCCAGATTTTTTAAAAAAGTCAACATCACTTTGAGCCTTTGTGGTTAATCGAAAAATATATTTCATTTTAAGTCAAAGTAATTTTTTAATTCTTCTTGATTTAAAGTAATATACTCGCCGTTTTCGTATTGCTTTTTACTTTCTAAAATTTCTTTTACAAATTCTGGATTGTAAGGTTTTTCTTCTGTTTTAATTTCAAACTTCATTTTTAGCGCTTTCACAAAAGCTTTTAATGCTGAGAATTGTTCTGCATTTTCAGGATGTACAATAAAAGTGCTTTCAGTTTTCATCTTTTAATTTTAATCAAAGGTAATAAATTAATTTCAAAGAAAAAATTAAATTTTCTTGAACAAAACGCTTGCAATATGTCCGCCAAAACCAAAAGTATTGCTCATTGCATAAGTTATTTCTTTGTTTTCTCCTTTATTTAGTGGGAAATGAAAATCATTTGCAAATTCTGGTTCAATATTTTTTGTATTTATTGTTGGTGGAACAATTTGATTTTCAAGTGCTTTCACGCAAATAATTGCCTCGATTGCTCCTGCAGCACCTAATAAATGTCCTGTCATTGATTTTGTTCCTGAAACACTTAATGATTTTCTGGTACCAAAAACCCTTCTTGCAGCAATTAACTCAGAATTATCGCCTTGCGCTGTTGAAGTTGCGTGCATATTGATGTAATCAACTTTATCAGCTGAAATTTCTGCTTCTTCCAATGCTAAATTCATTCCTAAAACTGCTCCATCTCCTTCAGGATGAGTTCCAGTTAAATGATAGGCATCAGCTGCCATTCCGCCTCCAACAATTTCACAATAAATTTTTGCTCCACGTTTGATTGCGTGCTCGTATTCTTCGATAATTAATGCTCCAGCGCCTTCTCCCATTACAAATCCATCTCTTTCTGTATCAAAAGGACGAGATGCTGTTTCTGGAGCATCATTTTTTGTTGATAAAGCTTTTGCTGACGAAAATCCTCCAATTGCTGATTGCGTAATTGCTGCTTCAGAACCTCCAGAAATTATCATGTCAGCTTTGTTCCAACGAATGTAATTAAATGCTTCAATCAAAGCTGTGTTTGATGTGGCACAAGCAGAAACGGGACAAAAATTGATTCCTCGCAAACCATATTTTATGGAAATAATTCCAGAAGCAATGTCAACTAAAATTCTTGGAATAAAAAACGGCGTAAATCTTGGTGTTCCATCGCCATCACAAAATTCTTGCATTTGATCTTGAAATGTTTGAATTCCACCATTTCCTGAACCCCAAATAACGCCAATTCTATCTCTGTTTAAACTTTCGAAATCAATTTTTCCATCCTCAATTGCTTCTGCTACAGAAACCAAGGCGTATTGAGAAAATAAATCGTATTTACGTATTTCTTTCACATCAAAATGCGCTTTTGCATCGAAATCTTTTAATTCGCAAGCAAATTTTGTTTTGAATTTTTCTGTATCAAACTTTGTGATTGCAGCAGCGCCACTTTTTCCTTCTTTGATACCATTCCAGAAAGTGTTAACGTCATTTCCTAGCGGAGTCAAAGCTCCTAAACCTGTAATTACAACTCTTCTCATTTTTTTTTTTGATTGCAGATTGGCAGATTACAAATTGCAGATTGCTTCGCTTTCAAGGAGTTTTTCTTGAAAGCGAAGCAATCTGTAATTTGCCAATCTGTAATCTGTAATTATTTTTATTTTATAAAAATCCTAATTCTAATTTTGCTTCTTCGCTCATCATATCTTTGTCCCAAGGTGGATCAAAAACGATGTTTACTTTGCAAGAACTTACTCCTTCAATTCCTGCGACTTTATCCTCAACTTCTTTGGGCATCGATTCGGCTACAGGGCAATTTGGTGATGTTAAAGTCATATCAATAAAAACTTCGCCATCTTTCTCAATCTTCACTTCGTAAATTAATCCCAATTCAAAAATATCTACAGGTATTTCTGGATCGTGAATCGTTTTGAGAACATCAACTATTGTATTTTCTAATTCCATTTTTTCTTTTCAAAGGAAAACTAAAAATTCAGTTTCCGAGTACAAAAATACAACTCAAAATTTAATTGACATAATTATTTAGAATGATTTTAAGTAGGGAGGTGAAGATAGGCTTAATTTCACTTCTTAATCCAATATTTACTTCTCATGTAATCAACAACAATTCCATAAATTAAAAATGATAATCCACTAATTGGATAAGTGTGAATTGTCAAATAAAGCATTTCTAAAAAATCTGCTTGCTTACAATCTAAAGAAACATATAAATAAAAAAAGAGTGGATGTACTAAGAAAAATTGAAGCGTTAAAAATTTTAAAAAACTTGAATAACTGATGAAACCATATTTTAGAATTTGGTTTTTAAAGTTTCTAAAAATTAAAAAAACAGAAAAAGCAATTAAGAAAATTAAAGTTAAAATAACACTAAAAATTAAAATAGTGTTGTCTTCAGATCCAGTAAATAATGAGAAAAACAATTCAATTGGAGAACCAATTGGAATAACAGATATAATTGGAAAACCAGTTAATACTGATAAATAACTGAATGGGTTAAGATAATATAAATAAGGCAATAAACAAAACAATGTAAAATACAATCCAATTTTAGTAGCTGAATATTTGTTTTGCATTTTTTTAGTAAGTTTTACTTAGATTCTTTGAATTACTAATTATCACTTTTTAAAATCCATTAATCTGACACATTTAAAGAATCAGAACTTTTTTTGACATTTACGAGAATATAATTATTTAGTCTTTTTTTAATTTTTAACACACAATAATTTTCTAAATCTACTTTATAAAACCAAAAGTTTGCACTTGAACTAGGAGATTCTCCATGCAGGTCTTTTAAATAAATAATTTCCCTATTAATAAATGAAATCTTAATTTCTGGAGTTAATTAAAGAATATTTTCTTCTATTACCCTATTATAAAGATTTATAGCAAGATTCTTGGCCTTTTCTCTTAGCGCATTCTCTTCAAAAATCTCATCCTTTGAAACATACTTAATTGTTACATTATATTCACCACCGTTAAAAGCATCGCAAGAATAATTATCATACCGCTCAATTAGTATTGAGTCATAATACATTAACAGAGAGTCTTTTAACTTGTTTTCTTTAGGCGTAAAAGGACGAGGAATACAATTATTTACTTGATTTTGCTTAAAAGTACAACTAATAATTAAGATAACTAAAAAAGTGAAACCAATATATATGTTTTTCATTCTAAATTTTATTTAAATCATTCAACTCCCCGTATATTTCCTCCATTTATCTAAAATCTGCTGAAAACCATCAGGTAAATTAGAGTCAAAACGCAAATATTCATCTTTAATTGGGTGCTGAAATCCTAGAGTTTTGGCATGTAATGCTTGACCTGGAATTAATGCAAAACAATTTTCAATAAACATTTTGTATTTCTGATTTGGTGTTCCTTTCACAATTGAATCACCTCCGTATTCTAAATCATTAAAAAGTGGATGTCCAATGTGTTTTAAATGTGTACGAATTTGATGTGTTCTTCCAGTTTCTAATTTACATTCAATTAAAGTAACCAAGCCAAAACGTTCTAAAACCGTATAATGTGTAACAGCATGTTTTCCAAAATCTTCATCAGGAAAAACGGTCATCACTTTTCGGTTTTTTAAGGAACGACCAATGTGTCCAGTAATTGTTCCAGTATCTTCTTTTACATCGCCCCAAACTAGAGCGTGGTAACGTCTTTCTGTAGTTCTATCATAAAATTGTTTCGCCAAATTTGTCAATGCAAATTCAGTTTTTGCAATCACCATGATTCCCGTTGTGTGTTTATCCAAACGGTGAACCAAACCTGGACGACCAAAATAATCATCAATTTTATTTGGTAAATTATCAAAATGATACACCATTGCGTTCACCATCGTTCCGGTATAATTTCCGTAACCTGGGTGAACAACCATGTTTGAAGGTTTATTTACCAAAGCCAATTGATCGTCTTCGTAAATAATCTCAATTGGAATATTTTCAGCAATTAATTCAATTTCTCGAATAGGGTAGGGAAGTACGATCGAAACTTCGTCTTTTGGTTTGATTTTATAATTCTGTTTTACAGCAAGACCGTTTACTAAAATGTTTCCGTTTTTTGCAGCATTTTGAATTTTACTTCTAGAAGTATTCGCTAAACGATCTAATAAAAATTTATCAATTCTTAAAACTTCTTGTCCTGGATCTGCTTTGAAACGATGGTGTTCAAATAATTCTTCGTCATCTTCATTTTCGTTTTCAAGTTCGTCTTGAATGTTTTCTCTTGAAAGATTATTTGTTGCTTCTCCTTGGATTATTTTTTCGTCTTCTATTGAGAACGATTTTTCTTCTTTGTTCATTAATTTTTTACTATTTTTTTAATCGAACCAGAAGATTTATCTCTTACTAAATAGATTCCATTTATTAAATTACTTACTTCAATACTTCTTTCATTTTCTGCAGAAGAATAAAGTAATTTTCCTTGTAAATCAAACAATTCTATTCCTGAAAAATCAACTTGATTTGTTTCAATAAAGAATTTATCTGAACTTGGATTTGGGTAAATATTGAAGATTTTTTCTTCTTTTGATAATTCAGTTGAACTTAAAGTTTTATTCAAATTTGTTGCAAAGATTGGTCGCATTAATAATGAACCATCAAAAGAGGAATTATTCCATGAATTTTCGTTGTCATTGCTGTAAAATATTTTGTCAGAATTATCGATATTCCAGTCAAAACCAACATTTAAAGCTGGTTCATTCAATTGTCTCCAACCAATGTAAAATGTTCCATTAATTGGTAATCTTTGAAAATCCTTCAAATAATAATTTGTAAAACCCAAAGAATCATCGTAATCATAATTTGGTTGACGCGGATATAAAAA
>CAMBRH010000151.1 GCA_945870115.1 Chitinophaga pinensis
GAAGAAAATTGCTTTAAAACGAGTAAATTACATGAATTACCGAACGTTCATTTTTTAGGAAATAAAGCACCAGAAATCCTTCCGCAGTATATTCAGCACTTTGATATTTGTATAAATCCTCAAATAATTAATGAGTTAACAGAAGCAAATTATCCTAGAAAAATTGATGAATATCTTGCCGTTGGAAAACCAATTGTTGCCACCAAAACTCCTACTATGCAGATTTTTGAAGATGTTGTTTATTTGGCTGAAAATAAACAATTATTTCTTGATTTTCTGAGAAAAGCTTTTGCTGAAAACACGGTAGATAAAATTATTGAAAGACAGCAAATTGCTTTGGCTCACACTTGGGAAAATTGCATCAATAAGTTTTGGTCAATTTATTAAACACATTAAGTTATTTCATTATGGAAACATTAAACATTTTAACCTTGAGTCTGATCGGAATTGTATTTTATACCTTTTTGGGATATCCTCTTATTTTATTTTTATTAGTTAAAATAAAAAAAGCAATCAAACCTTCCAAAACAGCTTCTTATTGCGAAGATTTTCCAAGTGTTACACTACTTATTGCAGCATACAATGAAGCTGAAATCATTGAAGAAAAAATTCAAAATAGTTTTAAGCTAAATTATCCTAAAGATAAAATAAATTTTGTTTTCGTAACGGATGGTTCAAATGATGAAACTCCTGCATTAGTGGAAAAACACAAAAATATTTTACTCTTACATTCCGATGAAAGAAAAGGTAAAACTGAAGCTATTAACAGAGCGATGAAGTTTATTAGTACTGATATTACAGTCTTTTCAGATGCCAATGCGATGCTTAATTCAGATGCAATAATCAATATGGTAAAGCATTATTCAGATCCTAAAGTTGCCTGTGTTTCTGGAGAAAAAAGAGTTTCTATTCCTGAAAAAGCACAAGCTTCATCTGCCGGAGAAGGACTTTATTGGAAATATGAATCTAAATTAAAAAAATGGGATTCAGAATTATATTCAGCAACAGGTGCTGCAGGTGAATTGTTTTCAATAAGAACAGCTTTTTATGAAAATGTCAGAACAGACACAATTTTAGATGATTTTATAATATCGATGACAATCGCTAAGAAAGGTTATAAAATTGCCTATGAGCCTGAATCGTTTGCACTTGAAAATGCTTCCGAGAGTATTCAAGAAGAATTAAAAAGAAAAATAAGAATTTGTGCTGGAGCATTTCAATCGATGTATCGTTTACTTCCACTTTTAAATATATTTAAATATGGAATTTTTACTTTTCAGTATCTTTCTCATCGGGTTTTTCGTTGGACATTAGCACCGCTAGCCTTATTTTCACTGATACCAATTTCATTTTTTGGTTTACTATATAATTTTGAAATCTATCTAATCTTTTTAGGTTTACAATTTGTTTTTTATTCATTTGCTTTTTTAGGTTGGAAATATGAGAAACTAAAAACGAGAAAAAAAATGTTCTTCGTTCCTTTCTATTTCACTTTGATGAATTATTCTGTCTTCGCTGGATTTTTTAGATTTTTTTCTGGAAATCAGAATCATATTTGGCAGAAAGCTAAAAGATTAAATCTATAAAATAGAAATTATTCTCATTTTGAGAAAAAACAATCAAATCAAAATTTATTTAACGTATTGATTATGTGAAGATTGTGTTTAATTTGAGCTTTTGGTATGTTTTTTTATACATTGGTATTTGAACTCAAAACTTAATATCATGAAATGCTTAATACAAACAATATTAGAATCGAACAAAGTAGTTCGAAAAGTGAATAAAATTGATGTGATAAGAAGATATATTAGAATGAAATATAAAATAAACATTTCTTCGAGTGCTCTTAAAGAAAGAATTGACGAACATTTTTTCCATCGGAAATTAACATTAAAGATTTATTAAGACTTTTTATTTTGAAGGTAAATAAAATGAAAACCATCAATTTCTCAACTAAATAATAAAAGCTATGTGTAATCAAATCTCAAAACT
Source organism: Chitinophaga pinensis (assembly GCA_945870115.1). Lineage (GTDB taxonomy): Bacteria > Bacteroidota > Bacteroidia > Flavobacteriales_D > Crocinitomicaceae > M2408. Next base: position 1,993 of record CAMBRH010000151.1, read on the forward strand.
GGATATAGAATTAATAATTTCCCTTATTACAACAAAATCATTTAATTACGAAATAAAATCAAAATTTGAAGGTAAACAAAAAGGTACGGGTGAGTTTTTTGCAGATCACAATAGACCGTGCCCTTTTGTGCTAGTAAATTACGATTCTAAAATGAATAAAAGAGATTTTTTAAAGTATGATTTTATTATCAATTTTTCAGAAAACAAGGTAACAAACTCAACTTATAAAAAGCAAAATTTTACTATTTTAATGAACAATGGAGAAATTAGTTATTTGCACAGAACTCAGCATGAAAATAATCAAAGCAATATAAAATATTACAATAGCAAAGAAATTAATTTTGAAATTTACTATCAAGAGTCTTTGTTTATTGAAAAACAAATTGAAAATTTACCTTGCGATGATTATTTGGTTTATTTCTGTGGTAAAGGTTTAGATAAAAAAATAGAGATTAAACTGTATTTTCAAAATGCTCAAATTTTGGATATGAAAATAGCTTCTAATGACAAGCAAATTGAACATCTTTCTCGTCATAAACATTTTATGTCGAAGCTTTCATTTTGTGATTTTGAAACCATAAAAATTCCAAGTGAGTATTTCGTGAAAAATAATAAATTATTAATTCAAAATAGCATAAATAAAGATTTTAATAAATTTGAATTTAAAAAAATAATACCAAGCTTTTTTGATGAGGTAATAGCAAAAACAGAGAATATGCAAATAATTTTTCAATCAGATTTTTGGTCTAAAATAATTTGTGAAATTGAAAATATGGAAAATTATGAGGCTAAAATAAAAGTACAAAAAATAGTTTCTAAAATCAATGTTTTTGAAAAAATTAATTTTTCACTTTCCTTAGGCAAATTTGATGGAATCATACAAGAAAAAGAGAATTTTAAATTTGTTTATACAGACTTATCAGAAGCAAATAATTGTATGCCGATTTTTTCAGATTTCTTTTATATCTTAGTAGATAGTTTAAAAAATAAAAAAATAGATTTGAATTTCAGTATGGAGGATTTTTTAAATAAAAAGTTTAAAGAATTTAACCTTGCAAAAATTGCTGATGACAAACAAATTGATTTAAAACTGCATTTCGAGTTATTTTTAATCTATTATTATTTAAGATTCAAAGATGAAATTATTTTTAATTATTTATTCTCAATTGAAAATAATACCTTACTTAAGGCCAGCTGATTTTTGTAATTTTTAAAAGCAAGAGTTTTAAAAGTAAACAGACCTTGAAATTTTCAAATACTTATAATTTCAAATAGTTATTCATTTTAAATTTAAAAGGCTCTAATCTATTTACGATAAGAGCCTTTTGTGTTTTATTTCGAATCAATTTAATGCGACTTTTAACATATCCCTTTTTATTTAAACAATATATTTTACATTTACGATGTACAATAATTTATATCTGTAATGAATAAAGTCTTTCATTTATATTGGATAACTTTATTTATATTGGATGCTTTTTTTATTTTCAAAAAATAAAATTATTTCTAAAAAGTCTTTAATAAGCCCAACCATCTCACTTCCAACTACCTCAAAACTTATTAACAATTCTTACCCAAACATTAAATTTTTGTTAATAATTAAGTATATTTCACTCTTTTTGTCGAAGCAAGAGAAAAACGTCGTATCTTTGCACCCGCTTACCATGGGGGTAAGCAAATTTTATTTTATTTTATTATATGACCTTTAGCGAATTAGGGCTAAGGGGTGAGGTACTGAAGTCGATTACAGACTTGGGGTTTGAAGTGCCAACTCCTATCCAACAAAAGGCAATTCCGCACTTGTTAAAAAGTGAAAGTGATTTTGTTGGTTTAGCACAAACAGGAACGGGAAAAACGGCAGCATTCGGCTTGCCATTAGTGAACAATGTAAAACCAGGAATCAGAGAGCCGCAAGGACTGATTATTTGCCCAACTCGCGAGTTGTGTTTGCAAATCACCAAAGACCTGGAAAATTACTCAAAATACGATAACGCAATTTCTATCGTAGCAGTTTATGGAGGATCAGATATCCGAAAACAAATGACTTTAGTGAAGTCTGCAACAATTATCGTTGCAACTCCTGGTCGTTTGAACGATTTGATCAACAGAAGAGCTGTAAATTTAAGTGAAATTGAGTGTGTTGTGCTTGATGAAGCAGATGAAATGTTAAACATGGGATTCAAAGAAGATATTGATACCATTCTTGACAAAACTCCTTCTCACAAAAACGTTTGGTTGTTTTCTGCAACAATGCCCAAAGAAGTGGCAAATATTGCAAGAAAATACATGCAAGATCCTCTCGAGGTTTCTATGGGTGGAAAAAACCACGGAAATGAGAACATCGAACACATTTATTATTCAATTAAAGAGGCAAACCGTTATGCGGCTTTGAAACGTTTAATTGATATTAACCCAGAAATTTTTGGAGTTGTTTTTTGTAGAACAAGACAAGAAACACAATCTGTGGCTGAGAAACTAAGTAAGGATGGCTACAATGCTGAACCTTTACATGGTGATTTATCTCAAGCACAACGTGACAATGTAATGAAACGTTTTAGAGACAGAACATTACAATTGTTAGTTGCAACTGATGTTGCTGCTCGTGGAATTGATGTTGATTCAATTACACACGTAATAAACTATAATTTACCTGATGAAATCGAAAATTACACACATAGAAGTGGTCGTACAGCTCGTGCAGGTAAAAAAGGACAATCGATTGTTTTAATTAACACGAGAGAATCTTATAAAATCAAAGCAATTGAAAAACAAATTAACACTACTTTCTTAGTTGGAAAAATTCCATCTTCTGAAGAAATTTGTACAATTCAATTGACAAGTTTGATCAACAAAATCAAAGAAACAGATGTTAAAGAAGACAAAATCGAAAAATTCATGGTTTCAATCATGTCAGATTTTGAAGAATTAACGAAAGAAGAAGTGATTAAAAAATTCATCTCAGCAGAATTCAATCGTTTTATTGAATATTATGAAAGAGCTGGTGATTTGAATGCTGATTCAGATAGAAACAGAGAAAGAGGTGATGATCGTGATGACCGTCCTTCAAGAGACAGAGATAGAGGCGAAAGACGTGATAGAGGTGAAAGATCTGCTTTTGGTAGAGATGACGCAAACAAAACACGTTTCTTTGTAAGCATCGGTAAACGTGATGGATTAAATCCAGGTGGTTTATTGAGAGTTATTTGTGATGAAACAGGATTAAATTCTTCTAACATTGGAAAAATTGACATCTTACCTTCATTCAGTTTCTTTGAAGCGGATAACGAACATGCTGAAAACATTTTAAGTAAAGTTCATGGTGCTGATTACGAAGGTAATAAAGTAAGTATTGAAGTTACGAAGAAAAAAGCTGAACCAAGAGACGGTGGAAACAGAGGCGGAAGTTTCGGTGGAGGTCGTGAAAGAAGTTCTGGCGGAGGTGGTTTCGGTGGATCTCGTGAAAGAAGTTCAGGTGGTTCTGGAGGCTTTGGCGGAGGCGGTAAACGTTTCGACAAAAGCTACGGAAGTGCAGGAGGTTCTGGAAGTTCTGATAGAGGAGGTGACCGTGGAGGTTTCAGAGGTGGCGACAGCAGTCGTTCTTCAGCTGGAGGTGACAGAGGACGTCGTTCAGAAGGAGGTTTCAAAGGAAATGCTGATAGAAGTTACAAAAAAAGTTATTAATATTAAAGACAATAGGATATTAAGATATTAGGATTTCAGGACTTGACTGTCTTGAAATCTTGAAATCTTAAAATCTTAAAATCAAAACAAAAAATGGAAATAAGAAACATTGCAATTATTGCTCACGTCGATCACGGAAAAACAACATTAGTTGATAAAATGATTGAAGCTGGAAACGTAGCAAATGAAAGAGATCGTTTGACTGGCGATTTAATAATGGATAACAACGATTTAGAGCGTGAAAGAGGAATCACAATCGTATCTAAAAAAGTTTCTGTTCTTTACAAAGGAACAAAAATCAACATTATTGATACTCCTGGTCACGCCGATTTTGGTGGTGAAGTTGAACGTGTTTTAAACATGGCTGATGGTGTTTGCTTGTTAGTAGATGCTTTCGAAGGACCAATGCCACAAACGCGTTTCGTATTAGGAAAAGCTTTGGCTTTAGGATTAAAACCTTTAGTTGTAATTAACAAAGTTGATAAAGACAACTGTACTCCTGAAGAAGTTCATGAGAAAGTTTTCGACTTAATGTTTGAATTAGATGCAAATGAGCAACAATTAGATTTTGCAACTGTTTATGGTTCGGCTAAAAACGGTTGGATGTCATTAGATTGGAAAAAACCAGCTACTGATATTTCTGCTTTATTAGATACCATTTTGGAATATTTCCCACCAATTACAATTCCTGAAGGAAATACACAATTATTGATTACTTCTTTAGATTATTCTTCTTACGTTGGACGTATCGCAATCGGTCGTTTGACAAGAGGTGAATTGAAAGAAAATCAACAAATAATTTTGTCTAAATCTGATGGTTCTCAAGAGAAACACAGAATTAAAGAAGTTTTTGTTTTTGAAGGAATTGAAAAAAGAAAAGTAGAATCAGTTCAAGCTGGAGATATTTGTGCTTTCACAGGTGTTGATGGTTTTGAAATTGGAGATTCTGTTTGTGATTTTGAAAATCCAGAGCCAATGGCTACAATCAAAATGGACGAACCAACGATGAGCATGATGTTCTCAATTAATGATTCACCATTTTTTGGAAAAGAAGGAAAATTTGTTACTTCAAGACATATTTCAGATCGTTTAAACAAAGAATTAGAAAAAAATCTTGCTTTACGCGTTAATGATACAGACAAAGCTGACAAATGGTTAGTTTTTGGACGTGGAGTATTGCATTTATCAGTTTTAATTGAAACAATGCGTCGTGAAGGCTATGAATTACAAGTTGGTCAACCACAAGTTATCATCAAAGAAATTGACGGTCAAAAATGTGAGCCAATTGAAGAATTAACAATCGATTTACCAGAAATTTATAGTGGAGTTGCTGTGGAAGCAGTTACAAAACGTAAAGGTGAAATGAAAAATATGGTTCCAAAAGGAGATCGTATGATTATAACTTTTGAAATTCCTTCTCGTGGAATTATTGGTTTGAGAAATTATTTATTGACTCAAACTGCTGGTGAAGCGATTATGAATCATATTTTCTTGAATTACCAACCATTCAAAGGCGAAATTTCTGGAAGACAAAATGGTTCAATGATTTCATTGGAACAAGGAACTTCAATTCCTTTCTCATTGAATAATTTGCAAGATAGAGGTAAATTTTTCGTACAACCAAATGAAAACATCTATGAAGGTCAAGTAATTGGAGAAAATTCAAGAGCTGGAGATTTATGTGTAAACGTTACTAAGACTAAAAAAATGTCTAACATGCGTTCTTCTGGTGCTGATGAAAAAGTTCGTTTAGCTCCACCAAAAATCTTTTCTTTGGAAGAATGTTTAGAATACATCCAAGGAGACGAATATGTTGAAGTTACACCTGCAAGTTTAAGAATTAGAAAAATTCTTTTAAAAGAAGGAGAAAGAAAAAGATCTGGAGCGAAAGTTTAAGATTAATTTTTTAAAAATAGATTGTAAAAGTCGTTTTTCATTAGTTTGAAGAACGACTTTTTTTGTTTTATAAATATTTTTGAATTAACTTTGTTTAAAAGAGTAAAAAAATGAAAGCAATAGATATAAAAAAAGATATTCATTTGTTAATTGATACAATTGATAATGAAAATTTGCTTAAAAAATTCCATAATTTATTGCTTCAAAGTTTTTCAAGCAAGAAACAAAGCCTTTGGAACAAACTTTCATCAAGTGAACAAGAAGAATTATTACTATCTTTCGAAGAAAGTTTTGTTGAAGCGAATTTAATTTCTAATGATGAGGTCGGAAACTGGGATTCAAAACTGTCACAGCAAGAATTAGACTCCATTGCAAGAGGACTTCAAGATTTAAAAGAAGATAAGGTTATTTCTCATGAAGAAGTTATGAAAAAATATGAAAAGTACCTTTAAAATTATTTGGTCAGAGGAATCTTTAGATAATTTGGATTCAATTGTTGATTATTTAGACAAAAATTGGACAAATAAAGAAATTTTTTCATTCTTTTACGGTGTAAATAGATTGATTAGAATCATAAAAGATAAACCTTTAACTTTCCCTTATCCAAATAATTTAAAAATTAGAAGAG
>CAMBRH010000152.1 GCA_945870115.1 Chitinophaga pinensis
TTTTGCTACTCAAGAAACACCATTTTCTGGAGAATTAACGATTTTTCCTAATCCGACGAAAGATAAATTGTTTATTTATAACTCCAAGAAAGATATTGTCTGGACAATTTACGATTTGAATGGAAAAGAAATTCTTTCAAAAACAGTGCTGGAAAGTAATTTAGAATTTGATTTACTTCACTTTCAAGCAGGGATTTATTTTGTGAAATCAGAAGAAGGAGTTTATAAAATTGTAAAGAATTAGTAGAGTATGTTTATAAAGTCTGCTTTTGTCGTTTTTTTTAGTTGAAAATTTGTCATTTACACGAGTAAACTCCAGATTTTCCACTTGTAAAAACGCCTAAAAAGCAAACATTTTAAACAACTCTACAAATGAACTTAAATCACATGTTCAAAACAATTTTTTTAGTCACAATTTCAGAATCATTTGATAAAACAACTTGGTAAATTCCATTATTTAAATGCCCTAAATCTAATTGCATTTTTGCATCAAAATTTAATACAATTTCTTCAATTAGTTTTCCATTGTTTGAATAAATTGAGATTTTGTTATATTTATTAATCGAATTTAATTCAATGTTAATTTTTCCATCTTCACTTGGGTTTGGATAAATTGAAACAGCTTCTGAAGATGAATTTTTCACAGCTTTAATTGGTGAATATGTAAATTTTCCATCAAAATCTACTAGTTTTAATCTGTAATAAGTAATCAAACTATTTTCTGATTTATCTAATTCTAAATAACTCAATTTCTGAGTTGAATTTCCTGCTGCTGTAACTTTACCAACTGAATAAAATTCTTTTCCGTCATCCGATTTTTCGAGTTCAAAATGAGAACTATTTCGTTCGCTTTCAGTAATCCAAGTTAATTTATTATAAGAATTTTCTAATGCTTCTACTTCAAATGTTGTAAGTTCTATTGGTAAAATTACAATTCCAGAAACTGGAGAAAAAGCATAGGAACATAAATCGCCTGCGTAGCCATCGATTCTAATGAAATAGGTGTTTCCAATTGTTAATCCGGTAAATGTCCAAGTTGCTGTACTGTTGTTCACTGCAGGATTTACACAACTTCCCGCGAGTAAAGTTAATGAGCCACAAGCCCCTCTAAAAACTGACAATTGTACACCACTGCCTTTTGTACAATTATAAATTTCGTAATCCATAACTACTGTTGTTGATCCAGCAGTAAATCGCATCCAAGAATCATTTTCTATCGCCATTCCGCATGCTGAAGGACTTCCAGCAGAAGCAGTGTAACTACAACGAGTTGAACCATCATAAGGATTAGCAACATTTATTAAAGCAGCTGTAGCACATTCATCAGATGGAATTGTTAAAGTTGTTTCAACCGTAAAATCTAATACTTTAAATTTCAATTGTCTTGAAGCAATTCCAGCAGGTGTTGCAGCAGTACTCGCCCATTCTTTACCAACTCCGATATAGTAGGTTGTATTTGCCGCTAAATTTTTCGCACAAACCCCAACAACATTATTAAATTTATAAATTGATGTAACACATGAAGATAGCGTTGTTCCTACACAACCAGTCCAAACACCTACTGAATGTTCACCGTCAACTGCATAATCACATTCGATTGTGAAATAAAATGATTCTCCAGCACTTGCTCCAGTTGTATATTGAAAAGCATAAACATCAGGTCTTGTAAAACCATTTGCAGAGGTATTTCCATCTGTGGTAGTGCTTGCAACCCAACTTTCTGAACTTGAAGGGGAAGTTCCGGGTGTGGAAAAAATACTAGAAGTATATCCATTTGTGATAGGAATTGCTGTAGCACAAGAAAATTGTGAAAATGTATAAGTTGAAAGTAAAATACTTAAAAATGAAAATGTGATTTTTATTGATTTCATAGTGTTTTGTATAAATGATTTTTATAATTGGTTTTCAATAGAATTAAGTAAAACTAATTTTTGTTTTTTGTTTTCAAATAAAGCTTTTAATTCAACATCGTTTGTGTTTTTGATTTCAAAATCTAGTTTTGAATTTAAAAAAATGAATTCTTCTTTGCATAAAACTTTTACTTCATTCAATGCTTCAAAGTTTCTAATTTTTAGCAAAATTTGTTCACTTTCTTCTACACTGTATTTTGAAAATAAATAAGAAATCATTTCTGATTGATTTGATTTTTTTACAACATGTGATACTGTTTCATTTTGTGAGAAACTAAAGTTTGTAATGAAACTAAATACTGAAACTGAAATAAGTGTTTTAATTTTTACTTGCATGATTTTAAGTTTTATGATGCAAAGTTAGATTGAAGTCACTGATTATTTTAAAACTTCAAGTCCGAATTCAAGAATGCAAACAAGGTGTCATTTTTTGAGTGTACGGATTCAAGAATTGGGTCGTTGTATTTTTATCAATTAATTGATTTACAGCGTTTAATTAATTTAATTGATGTTTTCATAAAATTGGTAAATCAATTTAGTTTTTTAGGCTTTCATTTACTTGTCAATCAGCTATTTTATATATTTTATTGATTATAATCATGTAAACATCTAGTTAATGTCATATTATTTCGTTTAGGTTTTTCTTTACTTTGTTTAAACTAATAAATTTAAATCTAATGAAAAAAAAGCTTTATTTATTTTTGGGAACAACTGGTTTGTTTTTCAATTGCAATGCAACAGTTCATACTGTTAGTAATGATGTAAATTCTCCTGGACAATTTACTAGTATTCAAGCTGCTCATGACGCAGCTATTTCTGGCGATACGCTTTATATTCATGCAACTTCAAACTCCTATGGTGCTGTAACGTTAAGAAAACCTTTGGTGCTTATCGGTGAAGGAGTTTATCCTGATAAAGAAGTGCAATATTCCACCCAAGTAGGCTCTATTTTGCTTTCGTATTCAGACTCACCGATTTCAAGTGCAGCAGGTTCAAAAATATTTGGATTGGAAATCGGTCAGATAACTTTTGAATCAGAATGTAATTCTTGTTACTATTTTGGTAATTCTGAAATAGCAAGAAACCGAATTCAAAATGTTCATGCAATTTTCAATTCAAATAATGCCCTTATATATCAAAATCAAATTGCAAACATTACAGGTCAATATTATTCTCTTGTCTTAAGTAATAATATTATTCAGAACATCGGTTTGGATAATTCTGCTGGGAGTAACAACTTGATTAGTAATAACATCATTGAAAATGGTATTTCTGCTAAAGGAGCAATAGTATCAAATAATATATTTTATAAATCTGTTTCTGGTGGGGTTATAAATAATGCTGACAATAACCAAGACTTAACATGGACCAATAATTTATTTTATGCAGGAGTGAATTTCCTACTTTCAGATATAGTTTTCGGAACAAACACTGGAACAGGAAATTTGTTAAATGTAAATCCACTGTGTGTTTTCTCAATTCTTCCTTCAACACTAAACGCATATAATTATTCAAATCCTGCAAGTGGACCTTTTGCCAATTTCCATTTACAAGCAACAGCACCAGGCAAAAATTACGGGACAGATGGAGCTGATATTGGAATTTATGGTGGTCCTCATCCTTGGGTCGATGGTACAACAACTGACACTCGTTACAGATATTTAACTATGCCTAGTCAGGTTCCTCATATGATTAGTATGGATATTTTGAATCCTACCATCCCTTTGAATGGAATATTAAACATTCAATTCAATGCAAAAACACAGGAGTAATATTAATCTTGATAAAATAAAAAATGCTTATGAATATCAAAAATATTCAGCTGCTGTTGTTCTTGTTGTTGAGTTTTTCAATGACGGCGCAACAGATTGTGTCAGGAGAATACTTTTTTGACACTGCCCCTAATCAAGGTGCTGGAATACCGATTAGTTTTACAGCGAATTCAGCGGTTAATCATTCTATGTCAATCCCCACAACGGGACTAAACTCAGGAATTCATCAGTTGTATGTGCGAGTAAAAAATGATGCCAATATTTGGAGTCACTACCAAAAAAGAATGATTTTTGTGATTGAGCCTATCGTTATCAATAATACACAAATAGTTGCTGCGGAATGGTTTATCGATGTGGATCCAGGTGTTGGTAATGGAACGGATTTAAGTGTAACGACAGGGAATACTGTTTCAGGTGCATTATCCATTCCAAATGCCATGTCTCCAGGAATCCATCACCTTTACATACGTGTAAAAAATAACTTAGGAAAATGGGGACATCATCATAAGTCAATGTTTTATGTGATCGCCCCTCTAATTGCTAATAACACAACAATCGTAAAAGGAGAGTATTTTTTTGATATAGATCCAGGTGTTGGAAATGCACTTCAAATTAATGTTAATGCCGGAAATAATATCAATCAGAACATGAATATTTCAGCTGCCGGTTTAACTCCAGGTATCCATAATTTGTTTATACGTGTAAAAAATAACAATGGAATTTGGGGACATTACCAAAGAAGAATGTTGTTTATCACTGACCAAAATCTAATCGAAAACAAAACAATTGTTGCTGCAGAATATTTTTTGGATAACGACCCAGGATTGGCTCTAGGAACTCCCATTACTATTACACCTGGGACAAATTTAATGGAAGACTTTGATTTAAATACTTCCTCAGTTTTGTCTGGTGTTCATTATTTATACATTCGTGTTAAAGAAGACAATGGGAGGTGGTCGCATTATGCAAAACATAAATTCTTGATTTGTAATGATGTATTGGCAAGCCCAATTGTTTCAGGAAATTCAAGTGTTTGTGGTAATTCCGATTTGCTTTTAGAAGGAAGTACTATACCTAATGCAACTGACTATTTTTGGACAGGCCCAAATGGATTTTCTCAAACTGGAAATTTTCTCACAATTTCCAATGTAGATGTTAACACGGTTGGATTATATACTTTTTTTGCTGTCCGTGCTGGGTCAAGTGCTTGTGATACTGCTTATACAGAGGTTAATGTACAAGTTTTACCTACTAGTTCATCTGTAAATATGCAAAGTATTTGTGCAGGAGAAACTTATCAAATTAATGGCAACTCATATACAAACGCTGGATTTTATTATGATACATTGACTGGCCAAAACGGTTGTGACAGCATAATAGAAACACAATTAACTGTTTTTTCAACTTATGAAGTTGATAATTACCAAACAATTTGCAATGGCGAATCATATTCCATTAATGGAAATACATACACAACCAGCGGAACGTATTTTGATATTTACCCGACGCAAAACGGATGTGACAGTACAATTATAACCTATTTAACTGTAAATCCAAGTTACTCATCAAACAATCCCCAAACAATTTGTCAAGGTGAAAGTTACCAAATTAATGGTAATTCATATGTGTCTACTGGAACTTACATCGATATTGTAGCAAGTGTATCAGGCTGCGACAGTGTAATTACCACGATTTTAACAGTTAATGATCCAATTTTAAATGCAAATGTAGCTATAAGTGGAAATACCTTGACTTCGTTGGAAAATAACGCTACTTATCAATGGATTGATTGCTTAAATGGTAATATCGCTATTCCTAATGAAACAAATCAAAGTTTTACTGCGACGATTAATGGGGAATATGCAGTTCAACTGACAGAATTAATGTGTTTTACTAGTGAAACAAGTTCGTGTTTTGCTATAGATAATTTGAATTTAAATGAATTTGTAATATCTAAAAAAATCGAAATTTATCCAAGTCCAGCTAAAGATCAATTTACAATTCAGTCAAATTCAATTGAATTAGATAACTTATCGGTTTATAATCTTGAAGGTAAATTGGTTTATAGCTCAGAGGCAAAGTTCAAGGTGAAAACCATTGAAATTGATTCATGGTCTGAGGGGTTATATTTAATCAAAATATCATCAAGTAATGAGATTAATTTCTTTAAAATAGTTATTGAATAAATTACTTATTTTAAAATTAAGAGCTCCATTTAGGGGCTCTTTTTTTTGGAATTAAGTTACTTAAATTCTATGCCAAAATCATTTTTGAATTAAAATTCTGCGGATAAAAAAAAAGTACTTACTTTCGTGTAAAAATTCCAAACATGATTCAAGTAGAAAATTTAAGCAAAGAATTTATCCTTACTCGAAAACTTCAAAAAGAATATGCAACTAAAGACAAAGTTGCGATTGCTGTTGATAACATCAGTTTTGAATGTAAACCTGGAAGGATTTTTTCACTTTTAGGGCCAAATGGTGCCGGAAAAACGACAACTATGCGCATGATTTCAACTTTATTTGCTCCAACAAAAGGTTCAATTAAAATTGCAGGAATTGATGTTGTTGAAAATCCAAATGAAGCGAGAAAAAAAATTGGTTTTTTGACAGGTTCTACGGGGCTTTATCAACGTTTAACACCAAACGAATTAATCAAGTATTTCGCAGATTTATACCATGTTCCAACTGATAAATTTGAAGAACGAAAAGCATATTTATACGATTTGTTAAATATGAACGATTTTCAGCACAAAAGAATCGGGAAATTAAGTACAGGTATGAAACAAAAAGTTTCTATTTGTAGAACAATGATTCACGATCCCGAAGTAATTGTGTTTGATGAACCAACAAGCGGTTTGGATGTTATAACTTCAGAAAATATCATCAAATTAATTCGCGATTGTAAAAATCAAGGTAAAACCGTTATTTTTTCAAGTCACATCATGTCAGAGGTAGATTTACTTTCAGACGATTTAGCAATCATTCACAAAGGGAAAATTATTTTCAACGATACTTTTCAGAATTTTAAAAATCAAATGACAACTGATAATTTGACTTCAGAATTTATTTATTTAATCAATAAAGAAAACACTAAGAAGATATGATTTTTACGATATTTAAAAAAGAATTAAAAGATACACTTAGAGATCGAAGAACAATCATCATGATGGTGGTAATTCCAATTTTTATTTTTCCAGTTATAATGACTGTTTTTACTAAAATTTCAGATAGTTTTAATTCTGATACGTTGGCAAAAACCTTAAATATTGGTATCGTAAATGAAGATACATCAGACGATTTTTTGAAAAGTTTACAAGATTTACCAAAAGAATTAGGGAAAAGAGAATTGATTATTTTTAAAGATTCAAATGAATTAAAAAAGCAAATTAATGCAGATTCAATTCAATTTGGTGTTTTTGTTCCTCAATCTTACGCTCGAATAAAAGATTCCTTGCAATCAGTAGATTTGAAAATTTATCACAACGCAACAGAACTTGGAATGCAAGAAAGAGCGGAGGTTTTTGTGAATGCAATAAATGAAAACATTAAAAAAATTCGCTATGCACAATTGAACATCAAGCCTGAGCAAATTCAGCCTTTAAAAATTTCCTACGAAAATGTTGCTTCGGAAAAAGAAACAATTGGAAAATTGATTGGAGGTTTTTTACCATATTTATTCATCGCATTTGGTTTTATGGGTTGCATGTATCCTGCAATTGATTTATTTACTGGAGAAAAAGAACGTGGAACTTTAGAAACTTTATTGACAACTCCAGTTTCAAGATGGCAAATTTTAATTGGGAAAATGGGAGTTGTGGTAATGTCTGGATTACTTGCTGCTTCACTTACAATGTTGGGAATTTTTCTTACAATTGAAGTTTTTGACATCATCAAAGAACCAAAAATATTGGAAGTTATCCATCAAATTTTGACTGTAAAATTCATTTTTATGTTCTATTTAATTTTGATTCCTTTGATTATTTTCTTTGCTGGAGTAATGATTCCGATTGCAGTTTATGCAAAAACTTTCAAGGAAGCTCAAAGTATTATTGCTCCGATGAATGCAATTATTGTTTTGCCAGCAATGGTAGGTTTTTTCCCAGGAGTTGAATTGAACTTAACAACTGCTTGCATTCCTATTGTGAATGTTGTTTTATCAACTAAAGAACTAATCGCAGGGACGCTTGATTTCGGACTTTTAGCTTTAAGTTCTGGAATTATGATCAGTTTGGCAACGATTTCAATTTTCTTTTCTTACAAACAATTCGGAAAAGAAACGAATTTGGTAAGTTGAAAAAATAAGCTGATTCAT
>CAMBRH010000153.1 GCA_945870115.1 Chitinophaga pinensis
ACCACAGGAACTCCTCTTAAAGATGATTGGAAATTATCTGCACTTACTATAAATGATAATTTTAGATTAGGCACATTAATAGGGAACACTCTCAATAAAATTGAAAAATCTCATTTTTATCCATTAAAAAAGAGAGAAGCATTTAAAGATAAGTATATTTTTAAAACCATTCAAAGTTCTTTTGGTTATCTATATTTAGATTCGTTGGCTACCGATGTAAAAACTTTGAGCGAAAAACCCAATTTTTCAGAAGTTGTTAATCTAACCTTAAATAATTGTGTAAAAACGGTAGAATTTTTTAAAAAACACTTGGCAGTTTTAGACTTAAAATATATTCCGGCTAATTTACATTTTATCTTTTTAGTTCAATATTTTAATATAAATGGAGAATTACAAAAAGAAGATGTTGAAAAAATAAAATTCTGGTTTTGGCAATCTTCTTATACCAATTGTTTTACAAAATACAATCCTTCTAAACGTAAAAAAGCTTTTGACCACTTTTTAGATTTTTGTAAAGGTAATAACAATGAACCTTTTTATTGGGATGAAGAAGTAAAACTAAAAGTAGATAAATTTCCTGATAAAATAGATTTTGGGGGTGTTCGAAAACAAGCACTTGCACTATTTATGATAAATTATTTCATCAACAAAGAAAATATCTTAACAACTGAATGCAAAAATAGTGATGAAATAACTAGTGTAAATGAGTATAAATTATTCAGAAATGAAAATTCAATAGGAAATACAGTTTTTGTACCTGTATTAAAAAATGAATTAAACGAACAAATAAAAAAACAAACTTCACTTCAATTCCTCCTTTCCAATGAATTTAGAGGTCAATATTCAGAATTATTTATCACTGATGAAATGCGAGATTTACATAATCAAAAAAAGAATAAAGAATTGCTAATATTAAGAGAAAAATTGATTGAAGAAAAAGAAAAAGAATTTATACTACAATCATTAAAATTAGAACTAGAATAAAACAAAAAAAATGGCTTTAGATAAAATAGGAATTGCAAAAAGAATTGCACAAGAGGTACAAAATGGCTGGTACGTAAATTTAGGAATTGGTATTCCTACTTTGGTAGCAAATTATGTTCCTGAAGGAATTGAAGTAGAATTTCAGTCAGAAAATGGAATTTTAGGCATGGGACCATTTCCTTTTGAGGGTGAAGAAGATGCTGATTTAATTAATGCTGGAAAACAAACAATTACTACATTAAAAGGAGCATCATTTTTTGATTCTGCAACTTCTTTTGCAATGATTCGTGGTCAACACGTTCAATTAACGGTTTTAGGAGCAATGGAGGTTTCTCAAAATGGAGACATTGCAAACTGGAAAATTCCCGGTAAAATGGTCAAAGGAATGGGAGGAGCGATGGATTTAGTTGCTTCAGCTGAAAACATAATCGTTGCCATGATGCATTCCAATAAAGCGGGAGAATCCAAAATTTTAAAAAGCTGTTCTCTACCTTTAACAGGTGTTGCGTGTGTCAAAAAAGTAGTAACAGAATTAGCTGTTTTGGAAATTAAAGATGGAAAATTTCACTTATTAGAAAGAGCGCCAGGTGTTACTGTGGAAGAAATTATTTCAAAAACAGAGGGAGAATTAGTTGTTCCTGATTTTGTTCCTGAAATGGAAATTTGACAAAAATATATGACAAAAAAAATCCGCTTGAAAATAATTCAAGCGGATTTTTTTTATAAGATTTTTTCTATCCTACCATGAAACTAGATCCATAAGCACTTTCAATAGGGTTTACAATCAATGTTGGGATTTCAGCGTCATTTGTTAAAATATATGATTCATAATTTGCTGTTATAACTCCTAATAAATTGTTGCGATTCAAATTCATAATCGCGATCAAATCTGCATCAATAGAAACTGCATGTTTAACTACTTCCTTGTCAAAACCATTAGCTGGCGCAACTTTGGTAGTAACTTGAATATTTCTTTCTTCAAAAAAGCGTTGAGCAAAACGAATATTTGCATCAACCTGTTTTTTCAAGTATTCATCAGATTCATCTGGTGTGATTACATGAACTTTTGATTTAAAATAATTCGCAATATTGGCAACATAAGCTAATTTTTGCTTCGTTTCTTTATTTAAATCTAAAGGAACAACAATATCATCATAGCCATTTGGTTTAATTGCCTTTTCTTGAACAACAATAAACGGAACAGTAGAATGCGTAATAACTTTCAAGGCACGACTTCCAGTAATGTGCTGCCAACCATGTCTTCCGTGCGTTCCCATAAAAATTAAATCCGCATGATGCTCTGATGCAAATTCTCCTATGTCTTCAAAAATATTTCCAACTCTAACAACTGGCTCTATTTCGATGGTTGTATCATTTGAACTAATTAAATCTTTTAACTTATTTTCAGCTTCTACGATTTCTTTTTCTTTAGAAACAACATGTAATAAAAATATTTTGGCTGATACAATTTTTGCTGTTGATAAAGCATGTTCTAAAGCGTTTTCTGCAACAGAAGTAAAATCGTGAGGAACTATAAAAATTTTGTTTTTCATATGTAAATAATTTATTCGCTTGATGTTATTTTTTTAAAAGTGCTCATGAGAGCGTTTCACTAAGTAGTTTTTTAATCGTCATATGGAATACGTCATGCTTTTTTTGTGCTTTCGCGCGTAATTTTAGCATGCCTATTTCATGAGTTTGAATTTGGTTTTGTACAAAGATACAAATCTTTAAAAAATACAAAGCAATATTAATTTATTTTCTTAAAAAATTCTGATTTTTTGAAAGATATTCATTTAAAAATTTTATCTTTGAGATGTTATTTTGAAAAATAAATTAAACATTCAAATAAAACAACTACAAAAATGAAAATCATAGGAAGAGTTCTCAAAAAAACCGCAGAAATTGGGTTTAAAAGAAATCAATTTAAGGGTTTAAGTTTTACTTATCAACTTAAATCACTTTCCTATTTATTGAATAAAGCTAAAAAAACAAATTTTGGCAAAAACCATGATTTTACTGCAATTTTAAATAATGAAAATTTAATTGAGGCTTACCAAAAAGAAATTCCTTTGGTTGAATACGAAGAATTTTATCAAACTTGGCTACATCGTTCTATAGATGGTGTGAAAGATAACACTTGGACTGGAAAAATAAAATATTACGCTTTATCTTCGGGCACAACCGGTTCGCCAAGTAAACGAATTCCAGTAACAAAAGAATCCATTAAATCTTTCCAAAAGACAAGTATGAATCAAGTTGTTATGCTTCATCAGTTGGATTTACCTGTAGAATTTTTTCAAAAATCATTATTAATTGTTGGCGGATCACCCGAATTAACGTCCATTGAAAATCATATTGAAGGGGATTTGAGTGGGATATTAAAAAAACACACAAATTGGCTCGTAACACCATTCACAGAGCCAAATAATAAAATTGCAGAAATCAAAGATTGGAATAAAAAGCTCGAAAAAATGGTTGAGGAAGCTCCATCTTGGGATATTGGAATTGTTGCTGGTGTTCCAAGCTGGTGTATCATGCTGATGGAAAAAATTGTTGAATTTCACAAATTAAATTCTATTCATGATATTTGGCCAAATTTTCACGTTTATGTTCATGGTGGAGTTTTTATTCAGCCTTATTTGAAAAGATTGGAGCGAGTTTGTGGACAAAAAGTACATTTATTAGATACTTATTTAGCGAGCGAAGGATATTTTGCTTACCAAAGTATTCCAAATTCAAATTCAATGAAATTACTGTTGAATAATTCTATTTTTTATGAATTTATTCCTTTTGATGATAAGCATTTTACTTCTGATGGTAAAGTTAATAATAGACATAAAGCACTGACAGTTAATGAAGTAGAATCCAATGTTGATTACGCTTTAGTGATTTCTACCAATGCAGGTTTATGGAGGTATATCATTGGAGATTTGGTTCAATTTACGGATGTTGCAGCCAGACAAATTAAAATATCTGGTCGTATTAAACAATATTTGAGTCTTGTGGGTGAACATTTATCTTTGGATAACATCAATCAAGCGCTTGAAAATGTTAGTAAAGAAATGAACGTCGAAGTGCAAGAATTTTGCATTTTTACAGACATTGCAAATCATCGTCATTCTTGGACAATTGGTGTGGAAAAAGAAATTGATTCTGAACTTTTTATTCAAAAAATCGATGAAGAACTTTGTGCGTTAAATGATGATTACAAAGGAGTTAGAAAAGCAAGTTTAAATGCACCAATTTTAAAAAGCATAGATACTAAAATGTTTTATAAATTCATGGAAAACATGGGGAAATTAGGCTCTCAAAATAAATTTCCTAGAGTAATGAATGAATTTCAAGCTTCAGAATGGAAACGCTTTTTGAGTGAAAACAAATAATCTTACTTTAAATTAACCATATAAGAAATGTAAGTTCATTTAAGAAATCACCCAAAAACTTATATGTTTCTAATATGCCTAATATGGTGAAAGATTACAATGCATATTTTCGCTAAGATAATCTAATTCCTTTCCAAAATGTTCTTTCACCCCAATCTTTTCGTTACATATTCACTAACCTTTTCGTAAAATAGTTGCGGTGTATTTGTTCGCCAATCTAGTTCGTCTAATTCTCCTTTCATAACAAAATAATGGTCAACATGTACTTTTTCAAACTCACGAATTACGTGGTCTTGAAAATTTACTAAAGCAATCCAGCCATCTTCCACTTCATCAAACCATTCTTCGTAATAGCAATCGTCGGAATAATGGAAATTAAGCACATTTTCGCCAATTAAAATAAATTTATTGATGCCGTGTTCCATGATTGGTTCAATGATATCTCTTTTTAAAGTCATTATATCGTTTTCAATCGCATCATTCCATTCGCCAATAAATTCGATTACACAAAAGTTTTCATCGTAATCTACATAAATAATTTTTAAAAATAAGGTTGATGAACCAAAATTATCCCATTGAGGATGAATTAGATAATTATAAATGCTATCGGTAAATTCAAACTCGCTATTTATTTTGTCATAGAAAGGTGACGATGGATCTTCAGAAGCGATGTAAAAATCTCGCCAGGCGAAATAAGGTTCAATTAAATGCATGATGCAAAAGTACAATTTTTCAGTCAAGATATGAAAATACCCTTGAAATGTGATTGCCTTTTTGTCGCCACAAATACTGTAAAAAAGATAGTAATAAACGCCATTATTTAATTTTTTATTTTCATTAGTGTAACTGCTAAACGTATTTTGATAATATTTTTCTTCGAAAACAACATTTCCCCAGCGGTTTAAAACAATTATCAAATAATAATTTTGCATCATCAATTATTAAATAATCATTTATTCCAATCTCCATTTGGAGTTATGACATTTGTTACAGTGGGATCACAACCAGAAAAATAAACAAAAAAACCATCAGTAAATTCGCAAGCAAATTCAGAAACTGCTAAAACTTTTATTTCTTCTGTTTGGGTCAGCTGATAAGAATTTGTTTCAATTCCATTCCAATAAAAATTATAAGGCAAATTTTGAGAAATATAATGTATAAAGTAAGTATAAAGTCAAGCTTATTTATTTGCCAATCAAGAACTATTTGACAAATTGATTCGTTCAATCGCAATGATAACCCTTTGCTAACCTAAAAATTAGTTTGAAAAAAATTAATATCCCTAATTTTGAACTCTGAATTTTAAGTTTAAAAGATAAAGTAAAAATGAATCAAGAAAAACAGGCTACTGAAATTATGCAAAGCTATTATGAAATTATTACCAATGACCTAATTGGAGCTTTTCCACTTCAGATTGCTAAAGAACTTAAAAGTCCTGAGTTTATGAGAGCCAAAAAGTGTGCATTGGTTAGTGTAAATAATATTTTAGAACCTTCAATCGGAATAATTAAATCACAGAAGTTTTGGTTGTCTGTAAAGCAAGAAATTGAAAATTATTAATAATTACTTATTTCAAGTGCCACCTTGAAATATTAGAACCTAAGATTAGTGGTAGATTGGATTATAGTTTTATGTTGTATAGTTAGGTTTAGGTTCCAGAAAAAAGACTGATTTCTCAATCAGTCTTTTTTTGTTTCTAAAAATTAATAAAACTCTATTTTAAATAACTTAATCGCATAGTTTTCAATTTAGCCAAAGTGTCATATTTGTTGTGCTTACAAAGATGCTCACCTTTTGCTCACCTACATTTAAAAGTAAGAAGGAAATACCAATATAACTTTGCAAAGAGTTTAATGAACAAAAATTACTTCAATGAGAAATTTAAATTTTCAGCACTTTTTTTCGGTATTACTTCTAGTTCCTTTTTTGGGATTTGGGCAAGCATCAGATTGTACCAATGCCATTTGGCCAATTCCAGTCTCATCAGTTTTGACTCCAAACGCAACTTGTGTGAATTCTGCATTTTCATTGACAGCTGCCTTTTCCGGTTCAGTGGGTGCATGTGTAGGAGCAACACGTCCAACTTGTGGTTGGTTCAGTTTTACTGCTGGGTGCTCTTCATCTAACGTTGCAATAAGCGCTGGAACAAAAAATATGGCAATTGTTATTTGGGATAATGATTGTTTATTTGGACCAAATGCAATTGCTTGCATAAATAGCAACAATATGACCCCTTCCTTGACTTTTCCCACAACGGTAGGAACACAATATCTAATTCAAATAGTCAGAACTGTTGGAGGAGGTGGTGCCGCAACTGGAAATATTTGCGTAACAAATGCAAATGGGCCTATGACAAATAATGGTAGTTGCACATCCTTAACAAACTCTGGTTTGGAAGGATGTGCAGCTACCAGTTCTGCTCCGATTGGTTGGTCTATGGTTGCCCTTGGTGATCCAGTTTGTCAGGCTAGTACTTCTATGTCTGCTACTCCTGATCTAGTAAATGCCGTAAATCCCTTATATATGGATTTTTTAGCAAGTCCTCAATCAGGATTAACCTGTGTTGCAGCTCTTCATTGTGGTGTTTCTCCAAATATTTATCATGAGGGCATAAAACAAAGCGTCAGTGGCTTCACAATAGGAAGTAGTTATACAATTACTTTTTATCAATCTGTTATAAAACAAGCAAGTGCGGCTGACCCAACGGGTTCTTGGTCAGTTTTTGCTGATAATAACCTAATTGGAACATCTTCCATTTCAACAAGTACTTTGGCAGTAGGAAACCCGAATGTAGTTTGGAGCCAGAGGTCAATAAATTTTACGGCAACTGCTACATCTCATGTAATCAAATTTTTACCTAAAGATAATGATGTGAGTTTGACTTCTTTTGCAGTTGGTGAAGCGGCAGGAGTTAGAATGGGACTAGATAATATTTCCATTAATTGTTTGACTTCCTTACCTATAACACTATTAGAATTTGGAGGTATTAGAAATGGCAATTATGCTGATATTTATTGGTCAACATCCACGGAGATAAACAATGACTACTTTATTTTAGAACGTTCAATTGATGGTGAAACCTGGGATAAGGTTACTAGAATTGAAGCTGCTGGAAACTCCTCTAATAGATTGGACTACAGCTTTGAAGATGAAAACATATTTAATGTTGAAAGCTATTATAGATTAAAACAATTTGATTTTAACGGAAAAGTATCTTATTCAAATATTACTCCTATTAAGAAATTAGAACAAGAAAATTTACTTTCAATTTTCCCGAATCCAAGTTCAGATTTTATTACTATTTCATCTAAAAATTCTTTATTGGATTCAGAAATACAAATATTTGATTATTCTGGAAAACTTGTTCTAAAGAAAATTATTTTTAATGATTTAGATCTTTTAACAGTTTGTATCAAAGATTTTTCATCAGGAGTTTACTATGTTAAAATTTTTAATTCAGAAATAAGTGCCACTGAAATTTTTATTAAAAATTGATTTAGAGTCTCTAATTTTTATTGCCGTAGGCTTATTTTACAAAAAAGATTGAATAGCAGATAAACTGATTACAATTTATATTTTGTAACTTGGTACTACA
>CAMBRH010000154.1 GCA_945870115.1 Chitinophaga pinensis
AACCATAAGAAAGTGAGCCATCAGTTGCAACTTTTGACGCTGCAAAGGCTAAACTTTCACCTGATAATTGTTTTTGTGCCCTTCTTAATGCATCATCATAAGGTTTCATTTCTAAAAATGCTCTTGCAAAATCTTCTTTCGATGGCCAATGATAAACAGTTACCATTGGTAAATTTATTGTATCCACATCCATAATGTGAATGATTGAATACCTATTTTCAACTAAAGTATCTGGTACGATAAAAGAAGATTGTTTGAAACCATAATAATTGAACATCAAAGTATCTCCTGGCACAACAACCATCGAAAAATAGCCGTAATAATCAGCAATTGTTCCTCTTCTGGTAGTTTTATCAAAAATAGTTGTAAAAGGCATTTGCGTCAAACTATCACTCGTAATTACAACTCCCGAAAGTTGAATTAAGCGCACAGAATCTTTGGGTGCTTGAGAAAAAACTCCCAATGAAAAAAAAAGTGACGTTATTAGAATTATTGTTTTCATATTTGTATTAAAATACAAGTTTAGGTATAAAAAGCTTACAAATTTGTAAATAATTGTTAAAAGGACTTGTATTCAAGGGATATTTTGTAATTTTAAATTAAAAAACGGCATAATAATGAATTATCTAGAAAAAAACAAAGCATCTTGGAACGAAAGGACCAAGCACCACATACATTCTGAGTTTTATAATTTAGATGGTTTTATGAAAGGTGAAACTTCTCTAAAAGAAATTGAATTAGCTTTATTGGGTGATGTAAAAGGAAAATCAATCTTACATTTACAATGTCATTTTGGTCAAGATTCTCTTTCATTGGCGAGAATGGGTGCAAAGGTTACAGGAATTGATTTATCTGATGAAGCGATAAAAAATGCACAAGAAATCAATGAAAAACTAGGTTTAGATGCTACATTTATTTGCTGCGATATTTACGATTTACCCAATCACTTAACTGAGAAATTTGATATTGTTTTCACAACTTATGGCACAATAGGCTGGTTACCAGACATCAATAAATGGGCGGAAATTGTTTCACACTATTTGCACGATTCAGGAAAATTTATCTTTGTTGAATTTCATCCTGTAATTTGGATGTATGACAATGATTTCAAAGAGATTGAATACAATTATTTCAACGATGAACCAATAATTGAAACATTAACAGGAACTTATGCTGATAAAAATGCACCAATTGAATGCCAATATTATTCGTGGAATCATTCATTGGGAGAGGTAATTACTGCACTAATGAATCAAAATTTGAATTTAAATTCATTTCAAGAATACGATTTTTCTCCTTACGATTGTTTGAGTAACATGATTAAAATTGAAGAAAATAAATACCATATCGAACGCTTTGGAAATAAAATCCCGATGGTTTATAGTTTGGTGGCAGAGAGGAGAAAGTAAAAATGAGTTGTTTTTTGATAATTTTTTGTCCTATAAATTGAAATTAAACAAAGTATATCTATTTCTGATGTTTTTCTTAACTTTGTCTTTTAATAAAAATTCCAAATGAAAATATCGTACAACTGGTTAAAACAATATGTTGAAACAGATTTATCTCCTGAAAAAATTTCAGAAATACTTACAGAAACTGGCTTAGAAGTTGATGGCTTTGAAAAAATTGAAGCTGTAAAAGGTGGTTTGGAAGGTGTTTTTGTTGGTGAAGTTTTGACTTGCGAAAAACATCCAGATGCGGATAAACTAAAAGTTACGACCGTTTCCGTTGGTGGTGAGGCTTTACAAATTGTTTGTGGAGCACCAAATGTTGCAGCAGGGCAAAAAGTTATTGTCGCAACTGTTGGTTGTACTTTATACCCAAAACCAGATGAAGCATTTAAAATCAAATCGTCCAAAATTCGTGGTGTTGAATCTAACGGAATGCTTTGCGCAGAAGACGAATTAGGTTTGGGAGAATCTCATGCAGGAATTTTAGTTTTAAATGCAGATGTCAAAGTTGGAACTCCAGCAGCAACCTATTTTGAACTAGAAGATGATTATGAAATTGAAATCGGTTTGACACCAAATCGTGCGGATGCAATGGGACACATTGGTGTTGCTCGAGATTTAATTGCTTACTTGAATTTTCATCAAGGTTTAAATTTAGAATTAAAATTGCCTAAAAATGAAAAACTAGTTGCCAAAAGTCAAGATTTAGTTCACACAATTGAAATTCAAGACGCCGAACTTTGTCCAAGATATGTTGGAATCAGTTTAAAAGGTGTAAAAATTGAAGCTTCTCCAGCTTGGTTACAAAAACGTTTGAGAATTGTTGGTTTAAGTCCAATAAATAATGTTGTTGACTGCACAAATTTCGTGATGCGCGAATTGGGAACTCCACTTCATGCATTTGATTGCGAAGCTTTACAAGGAAAAATTGTTGTTAAAAAAGCAAAATCTGGCGAAAAATTTACCACTTTAGATGGAGTTGAAAGAACATTGGATGAATCAAATTTAATGATTACAAACGGGAAAAAAAATTTGGCAATTGCAGGAGTTTTTGGTGGTTTGAAATCAGGAATTTCGGAAAACACAACAAATATATTTATTGAATCAGCTTATTTTAATCCAGTTTCAGTTAGAAAAACAGCTAAATTTCACGGCTTAAATACCGATGCAAGTTTCCGTTACGAACGTGGAGTTGATCCACATTTAACACAATTTGCTATTGAAAGAGTTGTTAATTTGATTCAAAGTATTGCTGGTGGAGAAATTGCCATGGAATTATTGGATGTAAATCCGCTAAAAATAGAAAATGTTGAAGTTGATTTTCGTCCAGCAAAAAGCAATAAAATAATAGGAATCGAAATTCCGAATGATTCGATGCGATTGATTTTGAAAAATTTAGACATTAAAATTCTTTCAGAAACTACAGAATCTTGGAAATTAGAAATTCCTGCTTACAGAGTTGATGTAACAAGAGAAATTGATGTTGTGGAAGAAATTTTGCGCATTTATGGATTCAATTTGGTTTCCTTACCAGAAAAATTAAATACCAATTTGATTTTAAGTTCAAAACCAAATTTAGAAAAAATTCAATCGACAATAGCTGAACTTTTGGTTTCAAACGGTTTCCACGAAACAATGAATAATTCCTTGACAAATTCTGCTTATGTGGATAAATTAGCAGAAGGAATATTAGCAAAAACTGAAAATGTTGAAATGCTGAATCCTTTGAGTCAAGAATTAGATGTTATGCGTCAATCTTTGATTTTTAATGCTTTAGAAGTTGTTGCTCACAATCAAAACCGTCAAAATCCAAATTTAAGAATCTTTGAATTTGGTAAAACATACAAAAAAACCGGCAACGATTACAAAGAAAATAAGCGTTTACTTTTAGCTATTTCTGGTGATAAATTTGAAGAACAATGGAATAGTTCGAAAGAAAAATCTAGTTTTTACACGATTAAAGGAATTGTAAAATCCTTATTTTCTAGACTTGGATTAGACGCAATGTTGATCGAAAAAGGATTGGATTCAACTTTATTGGCTGATGGAGTTTCATTACATGTTTTAAAAGAGAATTTGGGTGAAATGGGTTGGATTTCAACAAAAATGAAAAAACATTTTGGCATCAAAAATGATGTTTTCCTAGCGGATTTAGATTGGGATGCAGTAATTTCTTGTTTGAAGTTTAATAAAGTTGTTTACAAAGAAATTCCGAAAACATTTGAAATGCGAAGAGATTTTTCTTTACTTTTGGATGAAAAAACCTCTTTTTCAGAAATTGAACAAATTGCAAAAAATGCGGATAAAAAAATATTGAAGAAAGTTTCATTGTTTGATGTATATGAAGGAAAAAATTTGGAAGCAGGAAAAAAATCGTATGCAGTTTCATTTTATTTCCAAGATGCTGAGCAAACCTTAAAAGATTCAAGTGTTGAAGCGATTATGCAAAAGATTAGAATAGATTTGGAACAAAAATTGCAAGCACAACTTAGATAGACATCAGGACATTAGGACAAAAAGATTTTAGGACTTCGTATTGTCTTAAAATCTTAATATCCTAATGTCTTAATGTCCAAATTAATGAGTACATTTAAAAAAAATTAAACATGAAAACATTCCTATTTTCCCTATTTGCAATAAGTTTAATAAACTTGAGTTTTTCGCAAGAAATTAAATTGTCAGAAGAAAGTCAATTTTTTAACATTGGCTCAAAAAACGCCATTGTGGTTTCAATTCCTTACGGAGTAAAAGATATTGTTGAGAAAGAATTGAAGCGTGAATTGAAAGATTGGGATGGCAAATACGATTCGGGAAAGGGTGAATTTTTTACGCTCCAAGCATCTACAAAAGCAATGGGAGGAAAACCTTTTGATGCTTATGCGAAAATCATTGTTGAATCAGATAATTCCATGAAAGTTGCTTTTGCAATTGATTTAGGTGGCGCTTTTTTGTCTAGTCGTGAACATGGAGTTCAATATAAAGCCATGAGCGAAATGATCAAAGATTTTGCTAAAAAAGCTTCATTAGCTTGTATTGACGAAGAATTGGATATTGAAAACAAAGTACTTTCTGGTCTTGAAAAAGATTTACGTTCACTTGAGAAAGATAAAGAAAAACTAGCTGAAGATATCGAGGATTATAAGAAAAAAATCCTTGAAGCAGAACGTAAAACTGAAACAAACATTAAGGAACAAGAAAAAAATAAAGATTCAATCAAAAAGCAAGTTGAAAAATTAGCTGAAGTTGAGAAGAAAAAGAAGAGTTTGAAGTGAAAATTTTCTTAGTTTTTATTTATTGTTGTATTGGCAATTTTCTTTTTTCACAGATAAAAAGTATAAAATACGATTTTTCTTTTCCTTCAAGTTATTCAGAAATTAAAACAAAAGAAATTAATTATTTTATTAATTCAGATGTAAAATTTATTGAGCTCGTACAATTAATTCCATATTGTGAGAAAATTGATTCTACTTTTTCTGATTCCTTACAAAAGTATATCGTAAGAAAATCAGACTGTTTTAACGAATCGATTCTAGAAATAAATGATAAATTGAATGTTTTTGAGCGTGTTTCAAAAATTGATGAAACCCATATTGGTGTACGAAAAAAACTCCAAAAGAAAGATTTTAGATTACTTTTTAAATCTATATTCGGAGGTGAAAAACCAACTATTTTAAATGTTTGCTATAATCCGAGACACGGTTTATATTTCTACAATAATAAAAAACAATTTTTAGGATTCCTAGAAATTTGTTTCGAATGTGGAACTATTGATTATACAGTCGGAATTCCAGGTGAAATAGAAATTTCAGAAAAAGAATTTAAAATTTTGAAAGATTTATTTAAAAAGTATTCTTTAATTGAATAAGCAATTTACTTTTTCAAAAAAACCATTCGCAACACAGCTAATATTTTTTTTCTAAAAAGAAATAAAATCAAAATATAAGGAATAATCATTAAGTATAAAATTCCAGAATTGATGTTTGTTCCAAAAGATGATTCATCCATTTCTGCTCCTTGTTCAGCCAAAAGCTTGCATTGAGAACAACCTTGAGCAAAAATTTGTTGGCTAAAAGTTAAGATTGTAGCTAAAAAAAGAAGAATTATTTTTTTCATTTTACAAAGGTAAAGAATTTTCTTTATTGAAATTAATTTCACTTCAAAATCCACGCAGAAACTTGATTTTCCGACAATTTTTGAACCATGTTTTGAGCGTCTGTCGAATTTTCAGCTTTTCCAGCAGAAACACGAATCAAACCATTTTCTTGTTCAAATGTATAGGCATCAAATCCTTTTGCTTTTAAGCTAGATACTAATTCTTCTGCATTATTTTGATTGCTAAAACTTCCAACAATTATCTGTAAATTTCCTTTCGAAGATTTAATTGAAGTTGCTTTAGAAACATTTTCTTTTTGAATTGAAATGGTTTCTTCAACAGGTAAAGTTTGAGAATTTTCTACAATTGGTTCAGCATCTTTTATTTTAACAAAAAACACTTCATCATCAATTTCCATTGAATAAATTTCAACCTCACTTGGAAGAGTTGCAATTTGTTCGCTTAGTGACTTTTCTTTAGGAAATCTCTCTAATTTCGTTGAAAATTTTTCAACAGAATATATTGATTTTTCATTTTTTTGAAAAGGATTAAAATCTTTTATTGAAATCATTCCTGATTCTAAAACATCCGTTTTTGTAGGAATCCAAACAGAATAAAAAGCAATTGGTAAAATACATGCTGCTGCAATATATTTTATCAATTTTTTACTCGATTTTTGTTTTGGAACTAAGGAAATTATTTTTTCCTCTTCAGAATTTTTAGTTTCCTTTTTACTTTCTTGCTTTTTAATTAAATTCGGTAATAGCTGAATAATTGGTGATTCAATTTTCTCTTCAATTTCTACTGAATTTTCAGCAATAATTTCCTTAATTTGAATTTTTGGAGTAGAAATTTCTTTTACTTCAATATTTTGTTCAGAAACAAAGGTAACTCGTCCCATTCCAAAAGACTGCATCAATAAATTGAAAAAACGATCTTGCTCAAAAAGAATGTTTTTTTGATTGTCTAAATATAAAAATCCTACTTTATCAAATGAAATTCTTTTTCCGGCATTTAATTCTTCTTGCCAAAATTTAATTTGTTTATCAATTTCTTGACTAGCAAATTCATAATCTAGTTTGTTTTTTAGTGCATAAGCAGAAATCAACAAACCATCGCTATTTGTCAATTGCTTGTTGAATAAAATTGCCTTTTTAGGCGCAGAAATTACACCTTTAGAAAAATCAATTTGCGCCTCAGATTGAGTAGCAATAAAACCACCAAACTTTGGTATCACAACACAATTGTTGCGCATTAATAATTCTCCTATGAGTAAATCTAAATTCATGTTTTTATGCTAACTAAACTACTTACGGTAATTTTAAATTTTTGTTTCGTTTTTTTGAAAAAAAGAATAGTTGTTTTAAAATTTTATAGTTCGAGGCACTTTTGAATTTTAAAATTTTGAGTTAGCCAGAGCTAATGATAAATTTTAAAAACAAAAGTAACGAAGAAATATTGAATTTTAATCAACTATCAATTTGCCATTTCACTCATAAATTTAATCCGCATCAACCTCAATTCTTCTTCAGTATAATCTCCATCAAATTCGTGATAAGCAGCGATTAAATCATCTGTTTCAGCGTCTTTGAAATAATCATAAATTTCTTCTTGGTTATCTGGATCTAAAATGTCATCGATGTAATAATTAATATTTACTCTTGTTCCAGAAGATACAATCATTTCAATTTCTTCTATTACATCGTCCAGTGATTTACCTTGAGATTTTCCAATGTCTTCTAAAGATAATTTTCTGTCAATATTTTGAATCAATTGTACTTTTAATCCTGATTTATTTACCAAAGATTTTACAACCAAATCTTGTGGTCTTTCAATATCGTTTTCCTCAACATATTGTTTGATTAAAGCGATAAATGGTGCTCCGTATCTTGCTGCTTTTCCTGTTCCAACACCTTGAATGTTCGTCATTTCATCCATTGTGATTGGATATTGAAAACACATATCTTTCAAAGATGGTTCTTGGAAAATTACGAATGGAGGAATATTTTTTTGTTTTGAAATAGATTTTCTTAAATCCACTAATGCATCATATAAAACTTCGTCAAACGCTCCACCTTTTCCGGTGATGATTCCATTTTCATCATCTTCTGCTCCAGTGAAATCATGTTCTTTTATCAACATGAATGACTTTGGATTTTTGATAAATTCATGACCTAAATCAGTCATTTTAATTGTTCCATAAGTTTCAATATCTTTTGAGATAAATCCACCAACTAAACTTTGCCGAATAACAGCATTCCAAAAATGTTCATCTTTTTCTTTTCCTTCGCCAAATAAAGGATGTAAATTGTGTTTGTAGTTTTTGACATCAGCTGTAATATTTCCAGCCATAAAAACGCACAAATATTTTGCTTTTTGCTGTTCTTCTAGAGCTACAACTGTT
>CAMBRH010000155.1 GCA_945870115.1 Chitinophaga pinensis
AAATGACTATCGAATTGGTCTTGAAATTCAAGAAAATAATATTGATTTTATTACGATTGCTCACAGAAAAGATATTTATAATCTTTTCCCTTAAATTCTAATTTAGCCTTGTTCTATAAAGAAATAATTTTGGAACGAAAAAACTAACACCAAAGCCAAATCAATGCTAATTTTTGTAGATAAAATTACCGAACGTTTAATTTATACTTTAGACTTTATTTTTAAAGATCGAGGAATTTTGTATGAATTAACAAACGATTGGATTTATTTTTCTAAAAATGAAAGTCAAAAAAACCGTTTGATTTATTCGGATAAATACGATGAAACAATTTTAAGTATTTCTCCTGCAACCGTTTTATTTGACGAAGCAATTTTTGAGTACTCTCTAACAAAAAAGCTCTTTTTAAAGGAAGAATGTTTGGCTTTTGATAAAATTTTAGATCCTTTGGCTTCTATATTTTTTGTGCTAACGCGCATGGAAGAATATACTGTAAAACAACGCGATATGCACGATCGTTTCGAAGCTAGAAATAGTGTTTTACATAAATTTTCATGGCTACACAAAGTGATTTGCGACCGATGGTCAGAAGATATCATTTCTTTTATTGAAGAGAATTTAAACATTAATTTGAATAAAACGACCATTCAAACGACTTTAATTCCTAGTTTTGACATTGACAATACTTTTGCTTTTCAATGGAAAGATGGCTTGAGAAAACTCTTGGGAAAATGGAAAGATAAAATCAGAAAAGATTCTCTAAGAATTGAAGCGAGAATTAATTTTGAAGCAGGAAAAATCAAGGATCCTTTTGATACTTTTGATGAAATAAAGAAAGTAAAAACACAAGGTTTTGAAACAAAAATTTTCTGGCTTTTAGGTGAAAAATCAAAATATGACAAAAATATCTCTCGAAATGACATCAGACATCAAGCTCTAATTCAAGAAATGTCAAAATTTGCAGAAATTGGTTTACATCCAAGTTATGAATCAAATAAAAGTACCTTTTACCTAAAAAATGAACATCACTTATTGAATAAAATTTTAAATTCAGAAGTAAAAACCAGCAGACAACATTTTTTAAAAATGACTTTTCCCGTAACATATTCAACATTAATTGCTCAAGGATTTACAGATGATTATTCTTTAGGTTTTGCAGATGAAATCGGTTTTAGAGCTGGAACTTCTCGCGCTTTTTATTTTTTTGATTTACTAAAAAATGTGCCTACAGAATTTAAAATTCATCCATTTGCATACATGGACGGAACCTTGAATTACTATTTAAAACTTTCTCCAGAAGAATCAAAAGTAAAAATAAAGGAACTATTTGATGAAGTAAAACAATTTGGCGGCGATTTTATTTTTATCTGGCACAATGAAACCATCAGCGAATTTGGAACTTGGAAAAACTGGAAAGCCGTTTTTGATTATACTTTAACTTTGAAAAATGAAATTTAAACTCGAAACTAAAATTCCAGCATTTACTCAAAAAATTTCGCATCAAGATCAAGTAATTTTTTTTGGAAGTTGTTTTTCTGATGACATTTCTAGTCGATTTAAAAATGCTGGTTTCGACGTTTTGTCCAATCCTTTTGGAACAATTTTTCACCCAATTCCAATGGCGAGAAATATTATAAACTCCTTCAATCAAGGTTCAGAATTATCCATTTTTGAAAGTGAAAATCACTTCTCTTCGTGGGATTGCTCAACTTTAATTAATTCAGAATCAAAAGATGTTTTGGAACAAGAAATTCGCAAGATTCAAGCTACTTTTTTGGAATATATTGAAAAATCGAGCTATTTATTCATCACTTTTGGAACAAGTTTTGGCTATTTAAACACAGAAAACGAGCAAATTGTATCTAATTGTCACAAACAAAATTCAACTTTATTTCGTAAGAAATTATCTGAAATTGAAGAAATGTCGCATCTTTGGAAAACCGCTTTGGAAGTAATTTTTGAGAAAAATCCCCAAATTAAAATTGTATTTACAGTAAGTCCTGTTAGACATTCTAAGGATGGTTTGACAGAAAACAATCGCAGTAAGGCACGCCTGTTTGAATTAATTTCAAATTTGGAGAAGCACTTCAAAAATAAAAACGCGCTACATTACTTTCCTTCCTATGAAATAATAATTGATGAATTGAGAGATTATCGTTTTTATAAAGAAGACTTAATACATCCTTCGGAGCAAGCAATAAACTATATCTGGGAGAAAATAAAAACTACATTTTTCTCCGAAAAAACGATAAAATTAATTGATGAGGTAGAAAATTTAAGAAAACTTGAACAGCACAAAATTTTAACAAAAAATCAAGTAGAAATTGATAAATTTAATGAACTTAAAAAACTAAAAATTAAAAAATTCTTAGAAGAAAATAATACCGTTAAGTTTTAAATTTATTAATTAAATGTCAGTATATCCAATCACTAATACTGCAGCTTCATTTTTGGTCACATTGGCACCAATGGTATATTCAATGTATACAACTTTTAATCTTTCAGTTTTAGTTACTTTTTTGGCAAAAGTTTCTGATAAATCTTTTGATGAAACTACAACATTTTTACCTTGAATCGATTTCACTTCTTTTAATAAAGTACGTTTACTATCATCAGCAGAATCATAAATTCTTACAGAAGTTTTAGTTGAACATTCTTTACCGCTAAAAGCTAATTTATATTCTGTGTTTAATAAAAAATATGCCTCAACCGTTTTCTTTTGAACTTCTTTTGACGCAGCATAATAGGTAATTCTAGATCCTTCGTAACGAGCAGGTTTGATCATCTGCTTACATTCATATTTGTAAGTATTTAACCTTGCATCAAGTGAATTTCCAGTATCTGCTATGGTATTGCTTAAAAGCAAAAGTGCAAAAGCAAAAATTGGAAGTATTAATTTTATTGATTTCATTTTGTAATATTTTAGGTGTTATTAAACTTTAATTAGTTAACAATGTAATTTCTTAAATCCTTCACTTTAGTACCTAAAGAACTTAATTCAACTTTCGATAACTCAGGGAAAACAAAAGTTGAACTTTCATTTGCTTTCTTAACAGAAGGGAAATTTTCGTACGTTTTTAAAATATCTGTCAATTTTTTAATCACAAAAGTTAAAGTTTCATCAGATGTTGGGTAAGTTTTAACTCCTTTTATAATGTTTTTTAATAAATTTATTTGATCTATTATTGTAACAGTTAAATTTTTATTTTGCTTCGCTTCATAATCCATTATTCCGATATACATTCCTTCCGTCCATGAGCCAGAAAACTGAACCACAGCTAAATACCTAATATCGTTATCGTCCATGTATTCCTCTGATTTTTCCTGAATATCATAAATCAAATCTTCGATTGCTTCCATGTTATTTAAGTTTTGATCAAATTTTTCAATCATTTTTTTATCCGAGAACACTGGTTTTAAACCTACCGAATTTCCTAATTCTTGAACAACTTTCAAATAAGCTCTAGCTTCTTGTTCTTTTTCATTAATTGCGCTGTAAGCCAAATCTGTTGAATAAACGCCTAAATTTAAAAGTTGCTTAACTTTAGTAGTATATTTTTTATTATTATCCGCAGAGTTTGTAAAACTTTGATTATAACTTAAACCTGAAGCCTGAAATGCTTTTGCCAAAGAAATTGGTTGAGGCAAAACAAAATCAAATTCTTCTGAATTAAATGAATTTTCTGTTTCAACATCAACTTTTGGTGTTTTTTCATTTTCTCCTGAACCACAAGAAGCAATAAATAGGGCTGAAATTAGTATTAAGAAATTTATGTTTGACTTCATATTATTATATTTTGAGTGTAAAGAAACAAAGAAATTTTATTTTTAAAGCTTTTTTAGAACTTTTTTTTTAATTTTACTAAAATTATAATTTGAAACAAGCACCATTTCTTTGGTTAACAATCAGTTTTTGTCTCGGGATTACTCTTGCTAATTCCCTATCAATAAATCCGTTAATCATTTTTAGTGCTCTAGTTTTAGCTTTGTTGATTTATTTTTTCTTAATTAAAAATAAATTAAGTAAGCGCAGCACTAAATCGTTTTCATATACCTTGATTTTTATAATTTTCTTACTTGGACTATTACGTTATTCAATTAGTACTCCTGAAAATTACAAACATTCCTTAAAAAATAATTACTTGAAGAATGATTTGATTTTAGGTGAAATATTAAGCCTTACTCCTACTCAAGGTCAATTTATTAAAGCAGAATTTGCTGTCAAAAAATTAATTCGCTTTCAAGATACAATTTCTGTCAATAGTAAAATCGTGCTTTTCTTGAAAGATGAATTAAAGAAATTAAAGAAATTTGATGTTTGTTTGGTTTCTACAGATTTACTTGAAATTAAAAATAAAAACAATCCGGGAGAATTTGATTCTGAACTTTTTTGGAAACACCGAGAAATCGAATTTTTGGCTTTTGCAGACGAAGAATCTTATCAAATAATTGGAAAATCTGAAGCTAATTTCTCACATATTTTCTTAAAATGGCGTAATTATTTTGCTGGAATTTTAGACAAACATTTAACAGGAAATGAACTCGGAGTTGCAAAAGCATTGATTTTGGGAGATCGATCATCCTTAGATAGCGAAATTACAGCAAAATTCGGAAATACTGGAGCAATGCACGTTTTGGCGGTTTCTGGTTTACACGTTGGGATTTTAGTTCAAATTTTGACCTTATTTTTAACGCTTTTCAAAAAATGGATTTCTAAAAATCAAATCATTATTATTGCTTTAGTAATTGTGTGGATTTATTCGCTTATGACCGGACTTTCAGCTTCTGTTGTGCGTTCGGCAGTTATGTTTACACTTTTGGTTGGAAGTGGATTATTGAATCGATCTTACAATAATTTTAATGTTTTGGCATTTTCAGCTTTCTTAATTCTCATGTGGAATCCACATTTTTTATATGATATTGGTTTCCAACTTTCGTATTTAGCGATGTTTGGAATTTTTATGTTTTACAAGCCTTTGGGGAAATTAATCTATTTCAAGAACAAAATCATTCGTTTGGCCTACGAAGGAACCATGGTTGGAATTGCAGCACAAATTTTAACTGTTCCGCTAACTTTATATTATTTTCATCAGTTTCCAAATTATTTCATCATCACAAATTTAGGTTTGATGATTTTTTCATTCTTAATTTTAGCTTTAGGAATTGCCTTGTTTTCATTTAATTGGCTGGCTTTTTTAGCTAAATTTTTCGCTTATATTTTGTTCGTTTCACTTTTTGTGATGTTAATGATAATTGAATTTATCGACTCACTTCCGGGTGCAGTTGCAGCAGGTTTTGTGTTAAATTCATTGCTCGTAATTTTACTATTTGCAACAATTTTTGTCTTTTATTATGCTTTGCAAAAGCAAAAAATGAAACTCTTAAAAATATCCTTAATTTTTTCTGTGATTTTAATTATTTCGATGGTTTTCACACGTTTTAATCAACTTGATGCAGAAAAAGTATGCTTTCTTCAAGCCGATGATGCGACATTCATCATTAAACACGAAGATAAAAATCTAGTTTTTTATGCAAACAAAGAAAAGAATCCAAAAAAGGCAATTTTCATTTCAAAATCTTTTGGCAACATTTATCCTGGGAAATTGAGTTATTTTGAAATTTCACAAAAGAAAGAAACGCATCTTTCTTCCAAAAATCTGATTGTAAATATTGTGCGGGAAAAAGGTGGTTATGAAATTAAAATCAACGAAAAAAAATATTTTTATGCTACAAGTTTAAATAATTTTTCCACCACAAAAAATAAAATTTTAGCTACACGATTGGAAGAAAAAAATGCAAAATTTCAATTGAAGAATGGCGCTGTGATGTTTGATTTATAATTTGTTATTTTTTTCGTAATGAAATACCATAAACTAAGCCTATTATTGAAATGATTACCATAATTCCTGTAATAATATATAAAATCAAAGGAGCAGAATATAATACAAAACTTGCTACAATCAAACCAGCAAAATTAGGAATAAAAACAATTATTGAAATAACGATAAAAATAATGCTTTTGTTATTTTTTTGAGACATATTCTAGGTTTTAAAATTTAATTCTAATTATTTCATTGTGTAAAGTTTTTTACACTTCACTTTTATACCTTATAAAGCTGTGTCGCCTTCAACTATTCGTTTACCGACATGATTAAAAATTTCTTGATCAACTTTAATCCAGTCCATTTCTCCGTTTGGTCCTGAAACAAAACCGTCCAAGGAAATGTGCATAAATGAAATTATTTTTCTCATAAAGTTATACTTTGTAGTTGAGTTTTCTTTCTTCGATTATCTTGTGACGAATTTACATAAAAAATTGAAGGAGAAAGTTTTTTGAGTTGGGAAATTTTGTTTTTTAATTTGAGTGTAATTTCTTAGATAACGGTTTGCAGCTACCCGAAGGTGGCGATTTTACCACTGAACTTCAAACGGAGAACTGCATTTCAAATATACGATAAACTGTCTTACGAAGAACGAACTCGCCACTTTTGGGTAGGTGCTGTTATAGGTTGGCCGTTTCACAAAGTTTTTCTATCGGTGTCCGCTTGTATTGTTCAGAAGTCAAGGAGGATAGGTAATTTTTAAAAATACTTGTTTTTGTATTAAATTATTGTTTACATTTGTGATATCAATATGATATCATTTAAATATTACTCATTATGAAAACAGAAAAAATCATTACACCGTTTAACGGTTATTTAGCCGTTGTCATTCTATTAATAAGCGCAGTATTAATAGCTTTTGGCTTTAGCTCAAACAACAACGTCTTAGGAATTGCACTAATACCAGTACTAATTATTATTACGAAAGGCCTAATTGTCGTAAGTCCGAATAGCTCAAAAATCCTTTTATTGTTCGGAGATTATAAAGGGAGCGTAAAACAAAACGGTTTGTTTTGGATTAACCCACTATACACAAGAACAAGTTTGTCCTTACGAGCAAGAAACTTTGAGAGTGAGAAAATTAAAGTAAACGACAAAATGGGAAATCCAATTATGATTAGCGTTATTTTAGTTTGGAAAGTTAAGGACACGTTTAAAGCTACGTTTGAAGTAGATAATTACGAAAACTTTATAAGAATTCAAACGGATTCAGCAGTTAGAAAACTTGCGGGTTCATTTCCATATGATCATTTTGAAGATGAAAAAGCTACAGTAACCTTAAGCACAAATTTTGATGATGTAAATAAAGCACTTGAACGCGAAGTCACCGAGCGTCTGGAAATTGCCGGAATAGAAGTAGTCGAGTCAAGAATAGGATATTTAGCTTATGCTCCTGAAATTGCTCATTCAATGTTAAGAAGACAACAAGCGTCGGCTGTTGTCGCAGCTCGTCATAAAATTGTTGAAGGTGCTGTCGGCATGGTAGAAAGCGCTTTAAAACTTTTAGCAGATAAAGAAATTATTGAGTTTGATGAAGATAGAAAAGCGGCAATGGTCAGCAATTTAATGGTTGTCCTTTGTGGTGATAGTGAGACGAAACCTGTAATAAATACGGGAACTTTAAATCAATAATGGATGTCTGAAAAAAAGTCATTTGCATTAAGAATAGATTCAGAAACTATGAAAGCCATTGAAAAATGGGCTGCTGATGAATTTCGTAGTGTCAATGGTCAAATTGAATGGATGCTTAATAACAGTCTTAAAGAAGCGAAAAGAATTAAAGTAAAAACTGTCGTAAAGAAATAGTGTCCGAATGTTATAGGAAAGAAAAGGGCTTTGTCTTACGGAATTTTTGTCGGAGGAAAGTCCGTCCAACGGCTTACCTATAACTAATTAGCGTTTTATTCCTTGTTTTTACACACAAATTTAGCAAAAATACGATACTTTGCAAGTTTTGTAACAAATGATTAGGAAGCAAATAAAAATAAGGTATAAAACCAAGTTGAACGGAGCCTTTTTATCATATAAAGTGAT
>CAMBRH010000156.1 GCA_945870115.1 Chitinophaga pinensis
AAAGCTGTAATTTTAACCCCTCACTTTTTCTCCACCAAACAAACACAATAAGCTTTTATAGCCAAGCTTTCTCCAAAAGAATCAACTTTTTCATGTGTTGTAGCTTTTATTGAAATCACATCCGTTTCTGATTCTAAAATTTCGGCTATAATTGTTTGCATTTCCAAAATATGTGGATTTAATTTTGGCTTTTCTAAGATTACTGTGGAATCAAGATTGACTAATTTATATCCTTTTTCTTTTATTAAAGCATAAACATTTTTCAATAAAATTTTGCTGTCAATTCCTTTGTATTTTGGATCTGTATCAGAAAAGTGAAACCCAATGTCTCTGAGGTTTAAAGCTCCCAAAAGTGCATCGCAAATCGCATGTAAAAGTACATCTGCATCTGAATGTCCAACTGCACCAAAAGTGGAAGGAACTTCTTTTCCGCCAACCATAAGTGTTAAACCATCAGCTAAACGATGAACATCTATTCCAAAACCAATTCTTATATTTGTCATAGAAACCGTTATTCAGTTACAACAGGTTTTTCATTTGATTTTGCACCAATATCAAAACGCAAAGTGAAACGCATTGTATTTGCTAAAGGATTATTTCTTTTCAAGGCGATTAAATAAGAAATATCAATTCCAATAATGTTGTATTTCAAACCAATTCCAGCATTGAAATATTGTCTTGCTCCTTTTAATTTATTTTCGTAGAAAAATCCAGTTCTAATCGCTAAAGTTTTGTTATACCAATATTCAATACCAGTTGCAATCATTACCTCTCTTAATTCTTCTTTTAATTTTGAGTTTTTCACTACCGTTGCATTTCCCTCAGCATCTAATTCAACATCACCATTTGCATCTTTTACCAAATTTCCTGGTGCATCACCAAAAGACTGAAGCATAGCAGCAATAACTCCTACTTCATCTGATTTTCCAGATAAAATTGCTCCAGAAGCATCATAAACTGCTGGTGTTGGAACTAATAATTTTGATAAATCTAAAGCAAATGTGAAATTATTGTAATTATCAATTTCCATTTCGTAAGCTGTTCCAATTTTTAAATTCATTGGAAGAAAATCACGAGATAGCGCATCAGAATAACTAACTTTATTTCCAATATTGTTAATTGTTGCTCCTAAAGAGAAATTTCCTTTTGTTGAACCTAATTTGAATTGGTCGTTGTAATAGATGAAAGAAATATCTGCTGCTCCAGCAATTCCAGCTTTAGTGCTTGCTCCTGCAACAGGTAATCCACCTGTTAAGTTTGAATTTGCAAATTTTCCATTCAAGCCAAAACTCATTTTGTCAGAAAGTTTAAAAGCGTATCCAGCAGTAATTTCAAATTCACTTGGTTTATCATCACGAATTACACTTCCTGTCGCATCCGTAAAGGTAATTGAACCCAAGCTGAAATATCTTAAAGCACCTGTGATAGCTGATTTTGAACCTAATTTTGTATAAGCAGAAACATACGATAAATGAATGTCATTTGTTAATTGTCTTAACCAAGGCGTATAAGAAACACTGATTTCAGATTTTTTTTCTGCAAAGTTTAACATGGCAGTGTTCCAAAAAATGGAACTTGATGTAGCACTTAAAGCAGTACCCACATCTCCCATTGCACCGGAGCGAGAATCTGGAGTGATACTCATGAATGGTAAAGAAGTTGTAATTGTGTTTAAAGTTGAACCATCTAAGGTGCTATTTGCATTGTTAACTGCTTGAGCATTAATATTTAATACAGAAAAAACTGTAAAAAAGAGAATGATTATTGACTTTATTGATTTTGCTATTGACATATTTTTTATCACTAATTTGATTTCTTTTATTTATTGCGATTCATTAAATCGTTTACAAATATACGAAGAATAGTATTTTTTATTGTTTAACTGTTAATAAAAACTGAAAATATTATTTTAAAATTACCAATTTTTCAATTTTATTAGCAGTCTCATTATTTGGATTTGTAACTGTTAAATTATAAATGTAAACTCCTTTTGCAAGTTGATCACCAAAATCATCCAATCCATCCCAAGTTATTCCATCTGAACGAAAACACTCATTATAAACGAGTTGATTGATTGTTTTTACCAATTTTCCAGAAACTGTAAAAATTTGAATTTGAACTTCCAAATTACTGCATAATTGATTGTGTTCAAAATAAAAAGCAGTATTTGTAGTAAAAGGGTTTGGGTAATTTAAAACATGTCTTAATTCAAAATTTTCATTGTTTTGAACTTCAAAATTAATAATTGCCTCAGAAGAATTATTGTTAACGTCCCATGCTTTTAGCGATAAGGTATGAGTTCCTACTTCTAAATTTGAAAGATTATACTTTAAACTTCCAGATTGGTATGTATCTAAATTTGCTGAATAATATTCATTCAAGACAATCGGATTTGCCGTCTCTGCATCAATTACAGCCATGATGTCATGTCCAATTCCATTACCAACTGTATTAATTCCGTTTTCATCAAAAAGTTTTGCTACTAACATTGGACTTTGATTCGTCAATCCTCCATCAATGAAAGTTTCGTCATTCAAATACATCGTAATTTCTGGTCCAGTATTGTCAATTATTCCGTTAGGATTTATTCCACCAATAATTACTTTTTCTTCTAAACCTCCAGCATCGTTTGTTTCAGAATTGGCATATAGTGAAATTTTTCCTTTTCCATAAGCATAGTCAATGTCTTTTGGAACGATAAAAGTAAAATCAAAATAGCCATTTTTTACAGAGGCTTTTCCTTTATAGAGCATGTTTTTTTGAACCTCAAAATCGATAATTGCTGTCTTATCATTGTGATTAAGCGTTTGAAGTGTTTTTTTCTTGTCAAAAATACTTGGATTCATAACGCCATTAAAATCTGTCAATATTGTTTGATTGTAATCTTCAATATGTCCTTTTATTCTCACTTTTGATAGTGCCATCAAAGTGTCTTGATAAACCGAAGGAGCAAATGAATTAATACTATCGATTTTCACACTAAATTCCGGTAATGCAATTCTCAATGCAGGATCACCAATCAGTGTAAAACTTCTTTTATTTGTCGATGAAGTGGTTTGGTTTTTTGTTTTACGGATAATTTCTCCAAAAGTTTGTGCTTTGAAATTGGCATCTCTCTCAAAAACATGAGAATAAAAATTTCTTCCAGTTTCAGAATTAACGCCATAGAAAACCGAACGAGTAGTTGTCATCAATGCAATTGCGCCTCCAATTGGATTTAAAAATGCCCATTCTCCAGCTGAAACCCTGGAAGGATCGTCGTATTTTGTAAATTCACAGGTCGCCGAAACAAATAAATTTAAATTACACTTGTTGGTCCAAGCTTGGATTTGCGGAATTGTGATTACGCGTTCTTCAGCAACTCCAACTTCACCTCCATGACCAACATAATTCATTATTAAAGCTCCTCTTTGCATTTTATCGTCTATCGCTGCATTAATTTCAGGAAATCGAATTCCTCCAGCTGTTGCAGTTTGTGGATATGCATCCAAATAGATTTTATCTGCATTCATTTCTGGATAATTTTTTGTCACAGAATCATATTGAGGTTCAGTGTCTGAATTAATAAAATATGCTTCATCATCAGCAATTTGAACATATTTCATGCGCCAATCACCAAATGAGCTACAACTAAAATCCTCCGTTGAACAGTTTGAGATTGTATTTGAATTGATACCTTTTTTTAAATATTGTTCAACTTTATCAACCTGTTCTTTAGCATGTTCTCCTGTCGAAATAATCATTCTTCCAACGCCAATATCCATCATGTCAGAGTTGTTAAAAGATTCATTATCATCTAGCATTCCAAAATAATCATCACTAACCAATGCATCTATGTGGTTTTCTGAATTTAAAACTTCATACACAGGTACAAAATAATTATTCCCTGAGACCCTGTTTTTTGGGTCGTAGGTTCCATCACCAAATAACAATAGATTTTCAGGCATTTTTGAAACATCTCCATTTGCTTTGTCATAAAACATTTTTGCAAACCATTTTATAGCAGTTGGGTCTAGCATTCCCGAAGAAAATTCATTGTAAACTTGTTCTGTTGTAACAACATGTGTACTCGTGCCATCGTTTATATGAATTTGTGCCAATCTTTGAGCTTCAGATAAAAAATTTGGATGTGTTACAATTAATAATTTTGCAGGAGATAATCCGTGTAAATTTTGATTTGAAACGGTAGAAACAAAACTTGGACTTAAGAAATTTGTACCATTTGATATTGCAAATTCTCTTAAGGAATCAGTCGCAACATTGAACTCAAAAACTGAGCCCAAAGTTTGACCCTGAATTAATTTTGGAATCTGTTTGTTTGTGACATCCCAAACAAAGGAATTAGCCGGAATATTTGACAAAGAAAATTTTGCAATATTTCCTAATCCAACTGATTTGGTGTCCCGAAAATTCATTTGAGTGCCAGAAAAAATTAAATTTCGGCGGCAATTTAATTCAATTTTATCAAGGTAAGTTAAGGTGCTAGGATTGGAACGGCTAACTGTAATGTTAATTGGAACATTATCTGAGTTTGAACTAAAATTAAAATTGGTGTCATTTGTTCTGCAAAAGTCAGAAGAAATCCCGCACAAACTTTTAGTATAAACAATCGTGCTATTTATAGAATAAGTAATTGTGTTTACACCAGAACTTGCGCTGTTAGCATAAGAAGTTGTAAAAATCATCGTGTCAAAAGCTACTTTATTTGGAATGTTGAAATTAAAATTCTGACTTAACTCAGTATCAAATAATTCTCCATACCAACGTTGACCACCATTAATTAAATTTTTTGATTCAAGCTCATGAATGTCAAAGTGATTAAAAGTAGTGACATTTTTATTTTCAACTTGATTTGTTGAGGCTATTTCAGAAACTCTCAAAGGTGGTTCAGTTTCGCTAATTCGAATAAAATAATAGGAATTATCTGTGTAAATATTTAGTTCACGCTTAAAAAGATTTGCAGAATTAATCCAACGGTGTGGTCCCCAAGCATAAAAAATAAAATACTCATCATCATCAAAATTAGAATCACCATTTCCAACAAATTGAATGGCATTTTTAGCTAAATCATCAATTTTAGGATCACTATTTTTTTCTGATAATTTTCCAGCTCCATTTCCATAAATATTAACATGATTTGGATTGTTAACATTTACTCCATTTGAAGTAAACCATGATTTGGTTATTTTATAAAATCCATCGGATTTAATGTTTATTTTAAAAAACTGACTATTAACGTCGTTTAATATGGATTCATTTACAAAATCTTTCTCATTTTTAAAGTCGATTTGTTTTGAAGTAAATTTAATAGATAAGGATTTAATGCGGTAAATTTGATTGTTCTCCATCAAAAATGGAAAAAAACTAACATTAAAAGTGTTTTTATTTCTATCTTTTGAAGATTTGTAATTTAATTCCAATTCAGTTGGAATAGAAATAAAGTAGGCTGCAAAGAAATTAAGGTCATGATTTGTTGCAATTTCTAATTCTTTTGATAGAATCTGTAATTCGTAATCTAAATTTTGTCCAATTTTAAATTCTTGACTAAAATTTGGTAGAAATCCATTATAATCTTGACCAATAATTGTAGGTAAGTAAAATTCTTTTTCGTTGTCAATTTTTTTTAAACTTTCTCCCCAAAGTACATTAATTTTTTCAACATTATTTTGAGAAAATAAATTTTGGGCATAGCAAAAAGATAACAAGCTGATTATTATTAATTTATTGAAAGTACTTTTTGTTTTTGATTGAAAAATCATACTGTAAAGATAAATTTAATTTTGGTTTAGAAATACAATAATACAAGATTTAAAACGTTTGAAATAACACTTTATTGCATTTTGATGTGCAATTTTGTAACCAATTAATATTTATTTCGTAATATTGTAAAAGTTTTTAATAAATTTGGAGCAAAATAAATTAATTTTAAACCTTTTTTTTGCATTAAAATTCTGCAAAAGACTATATAAACAAGGCATATTTAAATAATATTAGTTACTTAATCATAACAATTAAAGAGTAGCATGAAAAACATAAAATACATCGTTATAACACTTTTAGGAATGTCTTTTTCGAATGACATTGTTGCTCAAGATCCTACATTTACGCAATTTTATGCAAATCCACTTTATTTGAATCCTGCTTTTGCTGGTTCAAATGGTTGTCCGCGATTTAATTTAAATTACAGAAATGAATGGCCTAGTTTGTCTAGTAATTATGTTACATACAGTGCTTCTTATGATGCTTACTTTAAAAACATTTCTGGAGGAATTGGAATTCTTGCTACACATGATCAACAAGGAAAAGGTACAATTAATACCTCTAATTTAGGTTTGATTTATTCTTTTCATTTAAAAGTAAATAGAAAATTTTCAATGCTTTTTGGTGCAAAGGCAGCATGGACACAGAAATTTTTAGATTGGAATAAATTAACTTTTGGCGATATGATTGACGAAAGAAAAGGATTTATTTATCAAACTGGAGATATTAGAAATAATGGTTCGAAAGGTTTTTTTGATGCTTCTGCAGGTATGGTAGGGTTTTCTAAAAAATTCTTTTTCGGTTTTGCGGCTCACCATTTAAATACACCAAACGAATCAATGATTCAAGGTGAATCTAAATTACCAATTCGATATACTGCGCATGCTGGTGCAGATATTCAAATTGGAAATAAATCGAGATTCGCTACAAAAACTTCAATTATGCCTAATGTTATTTTCCAATACCAAAGAGGTTTTATGGAGATGAATATAGGTACTTATATTAGATACGGAAATTTTCAAGCAGGAGCTTGGTTTAGAAATAAAGATGCATTTATTTTGACTTTAGGTATTAACACAGGAACAT
Organism: Chitinophaga pinensis; assembly: GCA_945870115.1. Taxonomy (GTDB): domain Bacteria; phylum Bacteroidota; class Bacteroidia; order Flavobacteriales_D; family Crocinitomicaceae; genus M2408. Next base: position 6,847 of record CAMBRH010000156.1, read on the forward strand.
TAAGAATTGGTTATAGTTATGATGTGACTGTTTCTAAATTGAATAACGGAAATTCTGGGGGTTCTCACGAAGTTTCTCTTGGTTTAAATTTAAAATGTAAAGATAAAAAAGTAGCATTTAAAACACTTTCTTGCCCTTCATTTTAAAAATAAATAAAAAAAAATGTAACTTTTTTGTTTAGTTACGTTAATAGATTAAATTTGCAGTCTTAAATTTTTTAAAAGCTGCATGATAATGCAAAACATTATGAAAAATAAAATAACAAGTATGAAAATGTTTAGATTTTTAACAGTAGCATTAGTTGCATTAACTGTTTTAGCTTCATGTTCAAAAGAAAGTTCTTCCTCAACAGGTTGGAGCTACAATGACCCTAAGCAAGGTGGATTTCAAAAAGTTCCTTTTGTAGATCAAGAAACTGGACCAGGACTTATCTTGGTTGAAGGTGGTACATTTACAATGGGTAGAGCAGAGCAAGATGTAATGTTTGATTGGAATAACAGACCTGCACGTGTAACTGTTTCTTCATTTTACATGGATCAAACGGAAGTTACAAATTTTCACTGGTTGGAATATTTGTACTGGATTTCTAGAGCTTATCAAACGTATCCATTAGTGTACAAAAATGCTTTACCAGATACACTTTGTTGGAGATCTCCACTAGGATTTAATGAGAAATATGTTGATTATTACTTACGTCATCCTGCATACAGAGATTATCCAGTTGTTGGTGTTTCTTGGTTACAAGCATCAGATTATTGTAAATGGAGAACAGACCGTGTGAACGAATACATTCTTATCAGAGAAGGTGTACTTCAATTTAATGTGAATCAAGCAAATGAGAATACATTCAATACCGAATCATATTTAGTTAATCAATACCATGAAGGAGAAGTTATTCCTGATGGTGGTGTAATGGATTTAGATCCTTCAAAAGTAAATGGTAAAAAATTAGGTTCTCGTATCGTAAGAATGGAAGATGGTATTCTTTTGCCAAGATATAGACTTCCAACAGAAGCTGAATGGGAATTTGCTTCTTAT
>CAMBRH010000157.1 GCA_945870115.1 Chitinophaga pinensis
AGCGCCTTTTGCACTTTTAGGAATTTTACCGCTATTATCTGAATTAGAATTTGTAGCACAATTTTCAAGAAATGATTCAGATTTATTTACACTGAATGGACGATTATTTATTTGGTATTTTGCCTTAGATGAATTTATTCAATTTAAATTAATTCATCTTTTTGGTTATGGATATTATGGACATGTGACCTCTGGAGCTTCTTCAAGTTGGGCTTTTCTATTTGGTGCTTATCTCAATCCCGATACTGTTCATCCCCATAATTCAATTTTTTCACTTTTATTTGATATAGGTTATTTAGGGATTTTAGTTATCATATCTATTTTTTTTACGATTACCAAAATTTTAGTAAAGCATTGGAAAAATGATAAAATTTTCACTCTAAATTTATACTCATATATTTTATTTACTATTTTTATTTCAATAACCGAATCCTTTATTGGATTATACTATTTAAATACAATGACTTTATTCGTAAGTTTTTTTGTATTTTTGTTTGCAATGGATTCTTTAAAATCAAAAGATAATGATTAATACTTTAAAAAAATTTCACCCCACAAGGTTGATACCTGCAATTCAAAGAAGGTTAGCAGAAAAAAAATTCTTAAAACTTTGGAATAATTCCAATAAAGGTAAGGAAAATAAAGAGTACTTAAAAACCTTAAAAGATATTCATAAGGGAGAAAGATTATTTCTTATCGCTAATGGACCAAGTATTAAAGACATGGATCTGGGTGTCTTGAAGAATGAATTTACGATGTGTATGAATCGATTTTATATTTATTTTGATAAGATTGGTTTTGTGCCTAATTATTTAGTTTGTGTTGAAGACCTTGTTTTAGGTCAATTTGCTGAAGATTTTAATAATATTCCAATTGAAGGTAAATTCGTAAATTGGAGATTTCATCAACAAATCAATAAATGCCATTACTTAAAAGAAGCTTTTGCATTCAATCCATTTTTTCAAAATGATATTACTAATCCAACCCATTTTGGAGGAACTGTTACCTTTGCTTGTTTACAACTAGCATATTATATGGGCTTTTCAGAAATAATTATTATTGGAATGGATCATTCTTTTAAAGAAAAAGGTATTCCAAATAAAATAGAAGTTAGAAAATATGAAAAAGATGAAAGCCATTTTGATCCAAACTATTTTCCAAAAGGGATGAAATGGAAACTACCTGATCTAGATAAATCTGAAATTGGCTATCTAATTGCCAGAAATTTCTATGAGTCTAATAATAGAAAAATAATTGACGCTACAATAAATGGTAAATGCGAAATTTTTGATAAACAAGATTTTTCTTCAATTAACTTAAAAAAATAGTATTTTGATAAATAATTACAAGAAAATAATTAGCTTAAATATCACTAGTGGAACTTATAATTCTTTTTTAGATAATATTGTAAATTTAGCTAAAGAAAAAAAATCCTCTTATGTGTGTGTTGCAAATGTTCACATGACAATTGAAGCTTATGATGATTCAGATTTTTGTGAAATTGTTAATAAAGCAGATATTGTTACACCAGATGGAATGCCTTTAGCCAAAGCATTTAAAATTTTGTATGGGGTTAAACAAGACCGAGTTGCTGGTATGGATTTGTTACCAGATTTATTGGAAATTTCTGAAAGAATAGGCTTGTCAGTATATTTTTATGGAGGTACAGATTTAATGCTTGATAAGACTAAAAATTTCATAAACAATAAATATCCCAATTTGAAAATGGCGGGTTTATTTAGTCCACCTTTTAGAATATTAAATGAAATTGAAAAAAAAGAAGTTTCTGAAAAAATTAATTCATCCGAACCTAACATTGTTTTTGTTGTTTTAGGTTGCCCAAAACAAGAAAGATGGATGGCAGAAAATAAAGGAATTATTAATGCATGTATGATTGGAGTAGGAGGAGCATTGCCAGTTCTTATTGGTGAACAAAAAAGAGCGCCAAAATGGATGCAATCTCTTAGCTTGGAATGGCTTTACAGATTTTTTCAAGAACCAAAAAGATTATTTAGGAGATATTTTTATACGAATACAAAATTTTTATACCTTTTATTTAAAAATAAATTTTTTGTTAGAAATAGATAATTCGATTATTTAATTTTTAAATACCAGTCAATGGTCTTTAAAATTCCAGAATCAAAATTTTCTTCAGCTTTCCAATTTAACTGAGATTCAATTTTTGTTGCGTCAATAGCATAACGTTTATCGTGACCCAATCTATCAGTCACAAATGTGATTTGATTTGCATAAGGTTTTCCATCTGTTCGAGGTCTTTTTTGATCTAAAATAGCTAGAATTTTTTTGGTGAGTTCAATATTCGTAAGTTCATTTTTGCCTCCAATATTGTAAGTTTCCCCGCTTTTCCCTAAGTGAAATGCATCATCTATACCTTTACAATGATCTAAAACATAAAGCCAATCTCGCACATTTTCACCATTTCCATAAATTGGAATATTTTCTAGATTAATAGCCTTTCTAATTATTGTAGGAATAAGTTTCTCCGAGTGTTGTTTTGGGCCATAATTGTTTGAGCAATTTGTTGTTACTGTGTTAAGTCCAAATGTGTGGTAATAACTTCTAACGAGCATATCACTGCTTGCCTTTGATGCGCTGTATGGACTATTAGGAGCATATGGGGTTTCTTCAGTAAATAATCCAGTTTTTCCTAAGGTGCCATAAACTTCATCAGTTGATACATGTAAAAAACGGGCATTTTTAAAATTTGGTTTAATATTATTGTTGTCAAACCAAGTTTTTTTAGCTGTTTCAATTAAGATATGAGTTCCTACTATGTTTGTTTGAATAAATGCTGATGAATCTTTGATTGAATTATCTACATGAGATTCTGCAGCAAAATGAAAAACTCCTTGAAACTCGTATTTCAAAAATAAACTTTCAACTAGTTTATTGTCACAAATATCTCCGTGAATAAAGGTGTATCTTGTTTCATGCTCTGAAATTTCTCTCAAGTTGTCTAAATTTCCGGCATATGTGAGAATATCCAAATTTACAATATTGTAATTAGGATATTTTTGCAGTAAATGAATTATAAAGTTTGAACCTATAAATCCTGCACCACCAGTTATTAAAATATTAACCATGATTTTTTTTGAATTCGTTAAAAGTGTTTAAATTAATATCTTTTTCTGAAAGGATTAATTTACTTAAGTCTATTTTCCAATCGATATTTAAATCGTCGTCGTTCCAAATTATCCCAGTCTCATTTTCAGGCGAGTAGTAATTATCAACTTTATAGGAAAAAACAACAGATTCACTCAAAACAACAAATCCGTGTGCAAACCCTCTTGGAATAAATAACTGCTTCTTATTCGTATCATTTAATATAATAGAAAAAGTTTTTCCATAAGTTTGAGAATTTTCTCTCAAGTCAACAACAACATCCAAAACTTCACCTTCAATAACGCGTATTAATTTACTTTGTTCAAAAGGTTTTTTCTGGATATGTAAGCCCCTTAAAACTCCAAAGCTTGATTTGGATTCATTGTCTTGAATAAAGTTAATATCACCAATGTTTTCTTTAAAAGACGATAAGCTAAAGGTTTCAGAAAAATATCCACGTTTATCTTCAAATACTTTTGGACAAATTTCAAATAGCCCTTTGATTTCTGTTTCAAGGAATTTCATTTGTTTTTTATTTTTTCTTTTAAATATTGACCATAACCAGTTTTTAGTAAAGGCTTAATTAATTCTCTTAGTTTTAGAGTATCTATGTATCCTAAGTCATAAGCGATTTCTTCAATGCAAGCGATTTTTAATCCTTGACGTTTTTCAATTGTTTGAATAAACGAACTGGCCTCCAATAAAGATTCATGTGTTCCAGTGTCAAGCCAGGCATAACCTCTACCTAAAAGTTGGACATTTAATTTGTTATTTTTGAGATAAACTTCATTTACTGTCGTGATTTCTAATTCTCCTCTTTCTGAAGGCTTTATAAGTTTAGATATTTTAATTACATCATTTGTGTAAAAGTACAATCCTGTAACTGCAAAATTTGATTTTGGATAAATAGGTTTTTCTTCGATAGAAATTACTTTATTTTCAGAATTAAATTCAGCTACTCCATATCTTTCTGGATCTGCAACATTGTAACAGAAAATGGATGATTCATTCTCTAAATCTGCTTTTGCTTTTGCAACTTGAAGCTTTTCTATTAGTCCTTGTCCGTAGAAAATATTGTCTCCTAAAACTAAACATACAGATTCTGAACCAATGAATTCTTCCGCAATTAGAAATGCTTGAGCAATTCCTTCAGGTTTTTCTTGCGTTAAATAGTTCAATTTGATTCCTAAATCATCTCCGGTTCCTAAAAGTTTTTTAAAAGAGTCTTGATCCTCAGGTGTTGTGATTATTAAAATATTCTTAATTTTTGCAAGCATTAAAACCGATAAAGGATAATAGATCATAGGTTTATCATAAATTGGTAATAGTTGCTTTGACACTCCTCTTGTGATTGGATACAATCTTGTACCTGATCCTCCTTCTAAAATAATTCCTTTCATATGGTACAAAATTAAAAATTATTAAAACATTTTCAAGTTTTTTTTTAATTAATAGTTGCTTTTTTAAAAAATAAATATACCTTTGTCCCGTAATTTAAAAAATATGTATATGAAAAAAATGTTATTAATTGGATTTTTGTCAGTTGGGTCATCTTTGATGGCGCAGATAAATTTCAACAAAGTGGCTTTAGACGTTGAGTTTGGTGCGAATAAAGCAATCAGAAGACAAGGAGAAGTATTGAAAGGTGGTTTTCCACATATTGGTCTAGGTGCTAGATACAATGTGACAAATCTTTTCGGTTTTAAAGCTGGATTGGCTTATGACGGTTTTAGAAATGGGAATAAAATAGACTCTTTAAAGATTTACTCAAATTACATTAAGCTTGATCTTCAAGGTACAATTAATTTTGGTAATTTGTTCAATATTACTCAATGGAATAAAGTGGGTAAAAAAATCAATTTCCTTGGTCATATAGGTCCTGGGATTGCTTTTATGACTTCTCCTCAAAGTACAGAGTTAGATAAAACTTTAACATTGACAACAGGGATGATGTTTATGTATAAAGTTAATAGTAAATTAGCTATTTGGGGTGATGCTGCAAATGTGTTAAACATTCAAGGTGACTGGGGGTACGATATGAAATTATCAACTCTAGCTGATAGAGGTATTGATAAAGCACACATGAATGTTGCTTTAGGTGTTTCTTATTACTTAGGTGATATGGCTGAACATGCTGATTGGACTCCAAACATGACTGGTGATGCTGAAGCAATGGCTGCTCTTAAAGCTAAAATCGAAGCTGCTGAAAAAGCAATGATGGATGATGATAAAGATGGTGTTCCAAATTATTTAGATCAAGAACCAAGTTCTGCTGCAAATGCAAGCGTTGATACAAAAGGAAGAACTATTAAAGTTGAGAAAGTTGTTGATATGGATGGTGACGGTGTTTTAGATGTAAATGATTTCTGTCCTACTATTAAAGGTTCTACAACTGCAAACGGTTGTCCTGATAAAGACGGAGATGGTGTTTATGATTTCGCTGACAAATGTCCAAATGCTGCAGGTTTAGCTATCGACGGTGGATGTCCAGTTGTTAATCAAAAAACTAAAGAAACGTTAACTAAAGCTATGGCTGGTGTTCAATTTGATAATGGTAAAGCTACTTTGATCAAAAAATCTACACCAATCTTAGACGAAGTTGCTAAAGTAATGTTAGCAAATCCTTCTTATAACTTAGCAATCAACGGACACACTGATAATGCAGGTGACCCAGCGAAAAACTTACAATTATCAGAAGATAGAGCAAAAGCGGTTAAAGCATATTTAATGGCTAAAGGTGTTGCTGAAGCAAGATTGACTCCAAAAGGATTCGGTGATTCTCAACCAAAAGTTTCTAACGCTACTGCTAAAGGTAAAGCTACAAACAGAAGAGTTGAATTCTTAGTTTCTTTTGAACAATAGGAATTAAAATTAAATATTTAAATTATAGAAAAGAGTCCCAATTATGGGGCTCTTTTTTATTTTAATCCAATTCGATTTTATATCTTTGCAAAAAATAAAAAATCATGTCAGATATCCGTTACAATCTTAGAGGTGTTTCAGCAGGTAAAGAAGATGTTCACAACGCAATCAAAAATGTTGATAAGGGATTGTTTCCGCAAGCATTTTGTAAAATTGTACCAGATTATTTGACAGGAGATGAAGATTATTGTATTGTGATGCATGCTGATGGCGCCGGAACAAAATCGTCTTTGGCATACTCATATTGGAAAGAGACTGGAGATATCTCCGTTTGGAAAGGAATAGCCCAAGATGCATTGATAATGAATATTGATGATTTGTTATGCGTTGGAGCAACTGATAATATTTTGCTTTCATCTACCATTGGTAGAAATAAAAATTTAATCACAGGAGAAGTTATTTCCACTTTAATTAATGGAACAGAAGAATTATTAGAAGGTTTAAGAAATCAAGGAATCGGAATTCAATCCACTGGCGGCGAAACGGCTGATGTTGGAGATTTAGTTAGAACAATTATTGTGGATTCAACAGTTGTTTGCAGAATGAAACGTTCGGATGTGATATCGAATCATGCAATTGTTCCAGGAAACGTAATTGTTGGCTTGGCTTCTTTTGGTCAAGCAAGTTATGAAGATGAATACAATGGTGGCATGGGTAGTAATGGCTTAACTTCTGCAAGACATGATGTTTTCAATAAATCAATTGCCATTAAGTATCCTGAAAGCTATGATTCAAATGTGCCAGAAGATTTAGCATATATAGGTTCAAAAAACTTGACTGATACAGTTGAAAATTCACCATTAAATGCAGGGAAATTAGTTTTGTCACCAACAAGAACGTATGCACCAATTATTAAAGCAATTTTAGATAAACATAGAAATAATATTTGTGGAATGGTTCATTGCAGTGGAGGTGCGCAAACCAAAGTGTTGCATTTTGTTGAAAATCTTCACATTATAAAGAATAATTTATTTGAACTTCCTCCATTATTTAAAATGATTCAAGAAGAATCCAAAACTGATTGGAAGGAAATGTACAAAGTTTTTAACATGGGCCACAGAATGGAATTGTATGTTCCTAAAGAAATAGCACAATCCATTATTGAGATTTCACAATCATTTAATGTAGATGCCAAAATTATTGGCTGTGTTGAAGCATTTGAAGGAAAACAGGTGACAATTTCTTCAGAATTTGGAGAGTTTACTTATAATTAATTTTAACAAAAGATTTACTAGAATACATATTTTATAATGCAAGATTTACTTAAAAAATTAGAAGCAATTTCATATCGTTTTATAGAGGTTGGAACATTAATTGTCGATCCAGATATTATTTCTGATATGGATAGATATGTAAAATTAAGTAAAGAATACAGAGAATTGGAGGAAATTGTCATTGTATATAAAAAATACAAAGATGTTTTAGATAATTTAAAAAACACCAAAGAATTGTTGTCAACTGAGAAAGATCCAGAAATGCGGGAAATGGCAAAAATGGAAGTTGATGATTTAGAAAATAAAAGGCCTGATTTAGAAGAACAAATAAAAGTTTTGTTAATCCCAAAAGATCCAGAAGATGATAAAAATGCCATCATGGAAATTCGTGCAGGTACTGGAGGAGATGAAGCTTGTATTTTTGTTGAAGATATTTTTAGAATGTACACCTTGTTTTTTAAAGAAATAGGATGGAAGTACGAAATTTTGAACATGCAAGAAAGTGCGACAAAAGGATACAAGGAAGTTTCAATGGAAATTGAAGGACTTGGAATTTATGGAATGTTGAAATTTGAATCTGGTGTTCATCGTGTGCAACGAGTTCCAGAAACAGAATCTCAAGG
>CAMBRH010000158.1 GCA_945870115.1 Chitinophaga pinensis
ACCAGCATCAATGCAAACTGTTTTTATTTTTTGTAAATCTAAATTCGAATTTTGAGCAAATATAGTAGAATTGTAAAATGAAAACCCGAAACAAAAAAGTATAAAACCAATAAATTTGGCACAAAAAATGCGGGAAGCTTTTGAAAATATTTTCTTCTTTATAAAAAACAAGTCGTTAATTTTATAGTTTTGTACTCGAAAAGTCATTGTATAATCTATTATTTAACAAAAATATAGTTAAAATTTGTTCAAAAAACGTTCCATAAATCTATTTATCTTCTTTTCATTGTTAATAATGTATAGAGGTGGATTTGGTTACAGTCAAGACTCTCTTGAAATTACACAAAAAAAAGATACAATATATACCATTGACAACTCAATTGAAAGTATAATCAAAGCGAGTTCCAAAGATTCTATTCGACACGATTACAAGGCAAAACAATTACATTTATATGGAGAAGCAGTAATTTTTTATGAAGAAATCGTTTTAAGTGCTGATTACATTTTAGTAGATTTCAATAAAAATGAAGTTTTCGCTTCTTACACCTTAGATAATGATAGTAATCGTGTTGGTTTACCAAAATTTAACGATGGAAATGACGAAATTATTGCTTCAAAAATTCGCTATAATTTTGACTCCAAAAAAGGTTTTATTCAAGAAGTAAAACTGAAGCAAGACGAGAACTATTTATACATGGAAGTTGCCAAACGACAAGCAAATGAAGAAATTCACTTCAAAAAAGGACGATTTACAACCTGCGATTTAGAAGAACCACATTTTCATTTTCAATTGTCAAAAGCAATTTTAATTCCTGAAAAAAGAATCGTTTCTGGACCAATGAATTTATGGGTAAAAGGTGTTCCTACTCCACTTGGTTTGCCTTTTATTTTTATTCCTCAAAAAAAACCTGAGCAAAAAACCTACGGATTTATTTTCCCTCAATATACTATTCAATCTCCTTACGGAATGGGAATTCAAAATCTGGGTTATTTCGTACCAATAAATGATAGTTTGCAAACAACTTTTTACGCAAACCTATATTCAAGAGGAAGTTGGGGATTAAGTAATCAAACTTCTTATAAAGTTAAATATAAATTTGATGGAAGTTTTAATCTTGGCTTTCAACGCTTGAAAAATGGTTTTCCAGACACAAATAAAATCAATAAATTGAATATTGTTTGGACACATCGACAAGATGCAAAAGCAAATCCTTTGTGGAATTTTTCCTCTAATGTGAATTTTATTTCTGATAATTCAACGAAAACAAATTTAGATCCATTAAATCCTGATTATTTCAAAAATAGTATCAATTCAGATGTAAATATAAACCGCTTATTTCCAGGAAAACCAATTACTGCGGGAATGAAATTATCAGTTCGACAAAATTCAAACATAAATAATTTTGCCATTACAAGTCCAATTTTTAATTTAAATGTTACACGATTTTCTCCTTTTGCCTTGTTCAAAAAAGATAAAGTTTCTTCAAAAAAATGGTACGAACAAATTGTGATGACCTACAATTTTGAAGGTCAAAACAGAGCGTCTTTCCACGACTCATTGGTTGGACAAAAGCGTTTTGACTTGGTAAAACAAAGTTTTATGAACGGAATAAATCAATCTTCCACGATGCAATCAACTTTGAGCATTTTTAAAAACACTTTAAAATTGACTCCTTCAGTTACCTACAATAATAAATTTAATTTTCAGCAAATAAGTAAATCTTACGACACGTTATTAAACAGTACTAGAACTGATACTATTCGCAAATCAGGAATGTCGCAAAGCATTTCTTTTTCTGCATCTCTGACAACTGTTTTATATAACTATTATCGTTTTGTTGGAAAAAACAAACCTTTGATGCGACACATCATTACTCCAAATGTTTCTTTTCGTTACAATCCAAATTTGAATCAATTAATTTCTGATTCTGTCGGTGTAAATAAAAGCTTGGTAAAATATTCTCCATTTGAAAGAAGTATTTATCCAGAATCCGCTTCAAATTCAAGTGCTTTTTTGTCTTTTGGATTTAACAATACTTTTGAGTTGAAACATAAATCCAAAAAAGATACTGTTACTTGCTTCACTAAAACTCGCGTAATTGATGCACTTTCTTTCGCAGGAACGTATGATTTCATGAAAGATTCAATGCAATTTAGCCGAATTAATGCGAATTTGAGAATTAATCCACTTGATTTTTTAAATATTGTGGCTTCAACAACTTTAAGTCCTTATAATTGGGTTGATTCTACGAATTTTGAAACCAAAGAATTTGCATTAAAAGAACGAGGAAAATTATTTAGAATTTATTCTGCTTCAATCAACACCAGTTTGATTTTAACAACACCCAAAAGCAGAAAAAAAATCAAAGAAAACTCGATTAATATTGTTGATAATTGGAATGCTGATTTTCAATATTATTCTTTACATCCAGAATTTTTGGTTGATTTTGAAATACCATGGAGAATTACTTTAAGTCATGTTTTTGACATTAATCGATCAACAACTCCAATTTTGCTTGGAAGACAATTTAATCAAAATCAAACCATCACTTTTAATTCAGATTTCACTTTCACTAAGCGTTGGAAAATAATTTCTGATGTATATTTTGATTTAAAAACAAAAGAAGTTACCAATTCCAGATTAACGTTGACAAGAGATTTACATTGTTGGAATTTGTCTTTTTTCTGGATTCCGATTGGAGGAAATCAAAGTTTTATGTTTCGTTTGAATGCCAATTCAAATTTATTTAAAGATGCAAAAATAGAACTAAAAAAACCACCCACTTTTTTCTAAATGCTTAATTTGATACTAAAGCAATATAAACTCCGACGTAAATAGATAATATTAAGATCAAAATATTACTATGCATTCATAGTTATTCTAATTTAAATGTTCATCAATAAATTAGAAATATTCATTCATAAAGGAAGTATAAATAAGTAAGTAAATTTTATGTTATAACTTATAAATTTATTTTATATATTTACAACATGTTTAAATCTCTAAAACAAAAAGTCATGAAAACAATACATACAAATATAATCTTGATGCTGATTTTAGCACTAAGTTATGGTAGTTTATTTTCTCAATCTTATGGTCCATTTAACCCAGCAAACAATGCAAATAACAATTCCGTAGGTGTCAATGATTGGACTAATCATAATCGCGTAATTTCTTCAAATAATTCTTATTCAACAGTCAGTACTTTTGGATTTTCAAAATATGTCGAAGGATCAAATTTTGGTTTTGCACTTTTACCAACTGATGTTGTTACCGGTATTCAAGTTGATATTGAAAAAACAAGTACTGCAATGCAAAATGTTTCATTATTAAATGCATGGGCAACTGGTACAAATAGACCTCTATCCGCAGGAACAAATAGAATGTTAATTGTTAATATTTCATTTGAAAATGCAACTGCAAGAAATATCACTAACGTAACATATGGAGGAAGAGCATTAACTCAACTTTTTGAACGAGATTTATTTACTACTTTTTACGCAAAAACAGAGATTTGGGGATTAATGGAAGCCGATTTGGCACTTTGTGTTGGCACCAATATTACTTTTACTTATGCTGCTTCTGTTCCTGTAGAAAATTTTGAAATTATTAGTTCCGCAGTTTATCAAAATGTGGATCAAGTTTCAGCTATTAATCATACAACTTCTTCAACAAGAAACGGGGGCGCTGGTGCTTATCAAATAACTCCAGCATTATCAACCTTGGTTGGAAGCATGTCAATAATGTCGGTTTTTTGTGGGAATCCACCTAGTCCTATGCAAGCTTTAGGAAATTCGAATGCTTTTTCAGTAAATAGTGGGTTTACTGAAAGAATAGATTTTCATGTTGCAAATGCAGGAGCCGCAGCTACTGGTGGTGTTTCACAGATTAGCGATAAAAGTTCTGTTGCAATTGGAACAGAACAACCATCCTTTACTTTTACTGGAACAACAAATAGACTTGTTGCAGTTGGAATTTCATTACGCAGGGCAAGACAATTTGATAATAATGTAAGTCTAAGGAAAGCAGCTGGATATGTTGGAAGCAATAAAGCGTTAGCTGGAGTTGATTGGCCTACAAGTGATACTTATGTTACTTATGGAGGAGCTGGTGATCTTTGGGGAACAACTTGGACATTCGCAGAAATTAATGATCCAAGTTTTGGAGCTGGGATTTCTGTAGAAGTTAGAAATGGTACCGCAAATATTGACAATATTAGAGTTACTGTTTTTGTTTCAAGTATCTTACCAATTGAATTAATCAGTTTTTCAACTGAAAACATCAATGAAACAGTAAATGTAACATGGGCAACTGCATCAGAAAGGGAAAATGACTATTTTCAATTAGAACATTCAAGAGATGGTTCTTACTGGCAAGAAGTTGCTATCGTAAAAGGCGCTGGTAATAGTTCTGAAAAAATTGATTATAGTTATGTTGATAAAACACCTTTTTATGGAAAATCTTATTATCGTTTAACTCAATACGACATAAATGGTGTTGCAAACCAGTTAGGAACATTATCAAATGAATTAATTGTTACAAAATACCTAATCTATCCTGTCCCAGTAAACAAATCAATGTTTTTAGAAGGTGATAATTTAATGAATTCTGAAATATTTGTTGTAAATAGTGTTGGAGAAATTATTGATGTTGAACAAACCATTGTGGGAGATAAAATAAGTTTTAATTTTAGTGATGTTAAAAATGGAGCTTATTTTTTAACAATTGAAAACGACAAAACTAAAAAAACAGAAAGAATTAGTGTCGTACATAAATAAGATTGGATAATTACTTTAAAAAGCAGTTTGATTAGATTCAAGCTGCTTTTTTTTGTTCATCTTTCAATTTTATTTATACCTTTGACTCAATGGAAAATTCTAATTCAACTGAAAAATTAAATTTAAACTTTCAAAAAATTGTCGTTGCTTTTGGAATTTTACTTTTTCTTATCAAAATATTCGCTTGGTATTTAACGCAATCTGTTGCAATCTATTCAGATGCACTAGAAAGTATTGTAAATATAATTGGCTCATTCTTGGGGTTATATAGCCTTTATTTAGTTACTAAACCTAAAGATTTAAATCATCCAAATGGACATGGAAAGGTAGAATTTTTAACCTCAGGAATAGAGGGGATATTAATCGCTATTGCGGGAATAATTATTTTAATTGAGGCAATTCAGAATTTATTTCAGAAAACAACTTTAGAAAAAGTTGATTACGGAATTTATCTTGTGGCATTTACTGCTTTAGTAAATTTTATTTTAGGATATTATGCATTAAAAAAAGGCGAAAAAACACATTCTCTCGTTTTAAAATCCACTGGAAAACATTTAATTACAGATACTTATTCAACACTTGGAATCATTTTAGGTCTAATTTTAATGTACTTCACCAAAATTTCATGGATTGACAGTGGAGTTGCAATCATTTTTTCTTTTATCATTTTATTTACAGGATACAAAATAATTCGTGATTCAGTTAGTGGAATAATGGACGAGGCAGATGAAAAAATCATTCAAGAATTTATTATTTTCATGAAGGATAATCGCATTTCAATGTGGATTGATTTGCATAATTTAAGAATAATAAAATATGGTTCAAAACTACACATGGATTTACATTTAACACTACCATATTATTTGACGGTTTTACAAGCGCATGATGAAATGGAAAAATTAGAAAAGCTGATTAATTTTCACTTTTCTGATCGAGTAGAATTGTTTGTACACATCGATCCTTGTCAAAAATTTTCATGTGAAATTTGCTCAATTGAAAATTGTGAAGTCAGAAATCATAAGCAACTTAAAAAACTTGAATGGAATTTTGAAAATATTTCTGCAAATTCAAAACATCGTATTTAAACTTAAATAATTATTTTCTTATAAAATTTGTGCAACTAAATTGATTTTTTTTTATATTTGTTCCAACTTATGAAAAACATATTATTACTGTCACTATTAAATTTGCTTATTCTATCTTGTTCGCACGCGAAAAAAGGTTTGAAGAATGCGAATGAATTGACTTCAAATAATACTATTGATTCAACAAAAATTTCAAATAATGTTATTTCTGATTCAACTAAAGTATATTATTTAGATGGAAAAGAATTAAAACTTTCAACAAAAAAGAGTCAATCAATCAAAGAAAATCCAAAATCAAAAAAAACAAATAAATAATGCCTTTGCTCAAAAGTCAAAAAAGACAGAGCAATTTTACAAACAAATAAATAACAAACTATGAAAGGAAAAATTACATTAAAAAAGGCGCTCATTTTGGGGATGTTTTTAGGCATTCAACAATTTAGCTTTGGACAAACATTTTTTACAGAAGATTTCGAAGGAAATTTAGATGTAGCGACTGGTTTACCAATTGGATGGACCGAAACTGGACTGTCAACAGATGGCATCTATTCAGTTGGAACAGATGCTGAAGCAAATGCGGGTGGATTTTTCCCTGCACCAGCTCATACCTTATTTGCCATGACAAATGATGACGTTTGTGATTGTGATAAATCAGCAGATCGTTTAATTTTGCCAGTTCAAGATTTATCAACTTATGCAGGAACCTTGAAAATGTTTTATTCAACTGTTTCTGACAATCAATATACTGATATTTTTACAATTGAAGTTAGTACCGATGGTGGAACAACTTGGACAAATGTTCAAACTATCGCTACAACAAACACAACTTTTGAGTGGCAGGATTTGAACATTAATCTTTCTGCTTACCTAGGAATGTCTAACGTGATGATTTCATTTTTGTATAACGACAATGCAGCTTGGGGTTCAGGAATGGCAATTGATGATGTTTCTTTGGCAATAGTTATTCCAGAAACACAAATTGCAATTCAAAGTTTGTTAGCTCATCCATATTCAATTATGCCTTTGAGTCAAAACCCTTCAATCGATGTATCAGTAAATATTATTAACAATGGTGATTTGGATATACCAAATTATGATGTTATTTCAAATGTATATTTAAGTACGGATTTAGTTAATCCAGTTCAAACTTATACATTCAATGGTACAAATTTAGTAATGGGGGCAAGTCAAACTGTTGCACAAGGAACCTATACTCCTTTAGCTGTAGGAGATTATAGAATTGTTAATGAAGTAATTGCAGCAGGTGATGTTAATCTTACAAATAATATGATGTCAGACAGTATTACCATTTCAAATGCCGAATTTGCAAGAGATTTAGGAAATTTAGATGGCGGTCCATTAGGTGGTGGTGCTGGTACTGATTTAGTTTTAGGTCAGACATTTGACTTTACAAATAGAGTTAAATTAGATTCAGTATTTTTTATTGTAGCCCCTACTGTTGTTGGTGGAACAATTTCAGTACAAGTTTCAAATGTTGTTGCAGGTTTTCCTGAGTTAACTCCAATTGGAATGAGTATCGATTTACCAGTAGATCAAGCTATGGTTGATGAAGTTGCAGCTAATGGTTTATATTTTGTCCAAATTCCTATTACAGATGCAAATGGTCAAGCATTGATGTTAGATCCAGGTACTTATTTCATCGGAATTCATGAAACTGCTGATGCAGATTTAATGGGTCTTCAACATGCAAGTGGAATTATTTCGCCAGCATCTTATTTTGTTAGTTTAGATGGAGCTGCTTACCAAGATGTAGCAGTTGATTTTGGATTCGATGATAGAACTCCAATAATCAGAGCTTATGTTTACGAAGGTGTTTTCATTAATTCTTCAAGTGCTACAAACACAATTTGTGGAACAGGAACAATTGATTTATCTTCAACTGAAGCTTCAGGAAATCAGTGGTTTTTAGATGGTAATGCACTTCCTGGTGAAACAAATCAAACATTAACAGTTTCTGCACCTGGTGATTA
>CAMBRH010000159.1 GCA_945870115.1 Chitinophaga pinensis
TTATCAAAGTTAAGACCAATTTTATTTTGGGACACCTTAATTGAAAATATTGATTGGCAAAAACAGAAAAATGCAGTCTTAAAACGGGTTTCTGACAGAGGAAATGAAGGGGAAATTGCTGAGATAAAAAGGTTTTATTCGCTATAAAATGAAAATAAGATGAGAAATGAATTGTATTATAACACAGCATCAGAAATCCTGATTTCAATTCTGAAAGATTTAATGAATTCTTTAGAATTTAAAGATTTTCGTCTAGTTGGTGGAACGTCCTTAAGCTTGCAACTTGGACATAGAATTTCAGTTGATATTGATTTATTTTCTGACTTACCTTATGGAGAAATTGATTTTGATAAAATCGAAAAAACACTTGCAAAATATTATCCCTATGTTTATTATAGTAAAATTGATATCATTGGCTTTGGAAAATCATATTTTGTTGGCGAAAATGAATCAAATTGCATTAAATTAGATATTTATTATTCAGATAAATTTATACAAAAACCTCTTGTCATTGACGGAATTAGAATGGCAACTATTGAAGAAATAATTGCAATGAAAATTGATGTAATATCAAGAAATGGACTTAAAAAAGATTTTTGGGATTTACACGAACTAATGAAAAATTATTCTTTGGCAGATATGATAAAATTACACGAACAACGTTATCCATTTACGCATGATCAAGAATTAATAAAAGAAAAATTAATAAATTTCAAAAATGCAGATGATGATTTTGATCCAATCTGTTTAAAACACAAATACTGGGAAGTAATTAAACTTGATTTTTTAGATTTTGTTAAATAACATGAACGAATTTTGACTATCTCCTATTAATCAAGTTTGGATGTTCATCTTTTAACTCTTCATACGTTTTATATTTGTAATTTTTATCAACGATAGTATCACAAGTTGGTGATATTTAACTTTTAAATCAAAACGGTTTACTTTGTAAAAAATAAAACTCGAAACTAAATATTCAACGTATTTATCAACTGTTGTGTGGTAAACATTTTGATTGTCTTGTTTTAAAGCCTTTGAAATACTGCTTGGTGAAAGTGATATTACCTTCCAGTTGAGAATCAAATTTTGATAAATTTCTTAAGTTGATTAGTCGATTTTAAGAAATATACTCCTGAGTTTAAACGAGCTAAATTAATTTTTCCATCCTCAATATCAAAGTATCCTAAAGATTTCATTTGTGAATTAAATATTTCAATTTGTGAAACTTTGGAGTTTTCTATGCTTATTGCATCAGAAACAGGATTCGGATAAATCTCGATATTATTTAGTGACTTTTTTTCTGCGGTCAAGGTTCCAAGTTGATAATTCATAGTAGAATAAGTAAACCATTGTTGTCCAATTAAGTTGGTATTGTTTTTCCATGCTCCAGAATTATTGTCAAATTCCTCCATAAAAATTGAAAATGCACTATCTAAATCATTTTGATTTGCTGTTAACCAAGGGTTTAAAAATGAATCCTCAGATGAAAAAAGTCCCGCAATTTCGCAGTTATGAGCACTTGAGCCTAAATATTCAAGTCTATTTAAAGAAAAATCAAAACATAGATTTGGATTAGCATTATAATTACTCAGGAAAATTCGATCAGCAACTGCCTTCATTGTGTTGGCTTGCGTTTGATTAAACCAACCTAAATAAATTTCAGTTTTCCAAGAATGTGCATTTGTTATTGCTTTAATGGCATTCAATTCTTGCATGTAAAATTGAAAAGCTCCTGCTTCGTCACAGCTAAATCCTCCTGGTGATAAATAGGTCGAACAATAATATCCTGAAACGGAACTAGGAACCCAAAATTCAAATTCCAAGTTAAAAACATTGAATTGCTCATTTGCTTGAGAACTTAAGTTGTAGGGCAAAATTTTATTTTCAAAAAACCAGGCATTTTCAGCTACAGCTCCAACGTTTACAATATTTTGATTTGTTTTTGCATTTAAAATAAAATTTCTCAACTGCGTCATTTGAGTAGAAGAGGAAAAATCTAACAAATGCAAATTATAAAGGGAAATAGAATTAAAACTATTTGTCCTTAAATAATCAAAAAGGGAATCTTCTTTTTGTTGATTACCTAAAATTTGATGAAAACCATCAATGTAAATTCCTTTGAAATTTTGACTAAAACAAAAATAGTTAGAGCCAATAAAAAGTAGTGAAATGAATATTTTTTTAAGCATAAAAAAAGGATATGAACAAAGATACCCATTTTTATGTATAAAATTAATTTTAATACTTACTTATTAAAAAAGAACTTACTTTTTTCCTTTCAAAACTATTTTTCATCAAAAAACACAAATCTAATTTTCAAAAACGTAAATTTGTAAACTTTTAAAGTAAAACACCAAAAGAAAGTGATAAATTTTGATTTCAATTCAGTATTTACAAATTTTTTAAATGACTTTTCATTTAGATTATCTGCCGATGGATTTCATTTTTTTGATACTGAAAATAAATTTTCTGATATTCCTCTAACTTTAATTGAGCGCAATCAAAGTGTTTTATGGATTGCACTTTTTGGCTTGTCACTTTCATTTATTTTAATTGCCTTTTCTCGTTTTGGATCTTCAAATTTTGTAGTTGTTTTTTCAAAAATTTTGTATAAAAACAACAACATCAATAAAATAATTCAAGATGAATACAGCTTATTTTCAATGGGTTCCATTTTTTTATTGATAAATTATTTAATCTCCACTTCTACCCTGCTGTATTTGGCAAATTTTTCTTTCTTGTATGTTAAAGACATCAATATTTTTATTTTTCTTCCACTTTTACCAATTTATTTTCTGCTTTGGCCATTAATTTGTTATAATTTTGTTGGTTTTTTAACAGGGGAAAGGGAAACTTTTGGTGAAAATAAAAAAAATGTAATTGTGCTTTCTCAATTAATGGGAATTCTGTTTTCCTTACTACTTTTATTGTGGACTTTCAATTTAAAATGGTCAATTTATTTTATCTATACCTTTATAATTTTAATTTCTTTTTTTTGGATCTATAAAATTTTTAGAGGAATTATCTTTTCATTTCAACACAATGTATCTTGGTATTATATTATTTTGTACTTTTGCACCCTCGAAATTTTGCCAATTTTCATTTTTTATATGATTTTTGTTGTAAAATAGGACGGAATGTGTAATTTAATTTTAATATTTTGAGCATCAAGACAATTTTGGTTTCTCAACCTAAGCCAGAGGGAGATAAATCTCCTTATTTCGACTTAGCAGATAAATATAAGCTTAAAATTGATTTTAGGCCGTTTATCCATGTTGAGGGAATTGGAGCACAGGAGTTTAGAACTCAACGTGTTCATATTCCAGATCATACAGCGATTATATTGACTTCTAAAAATGCAGTAGATCATTTTTTTAGAATTGCTGAAGAAGTTCGTTTTACTGTACCTGACGATTTGAAATATTTCTGTATTTCAGAAGCTGTGGCTTTGTACCTTCAAAAGTACGTTATGTACAGAAAAAGAAAAATTTTCTTTGGAAAACAAACGATTGAAGAATTAGTCGATACCATGAAAAAGCATAAAAATGAGAAATTTTTATTGCCATGTACAGATATTTTAAGAGATAAAATTCCAGAAACATTAACACAATTCAAAATTAACTTTACAAAAGCAATGTTATATAAAACGGTTGCTTCTGATTTAAGTGATTTGGAAGATGTATATTACGACTTATTGGTGTTTTTTAGTCCTGGAGGAATTGAATCTTTGATGAAAAATTTCCCTGACTTCAAACAAAATAACACCTTAATTGCCGCGTTTGGTCCAACAACGGCAAGTGCGGTCTTAAAAAATAATTTGAGATTAGACATTCATGCTCCTCAACCAAACATGCCGTCAATGACCGCTGCAATTGAGAATTTCGTGAAAGAAAATCTTAAAAAGAAAAAATAAAATAGACAAAAGACCTTAAGACCAAAGATCGCTTCGCTTTAAGACTAAACAGAAATTGTCTTAGATAGAAATTAAAAGTCTTAGGTCTTATGTCCAGAAGTCTTATGTCTTGCAAAAGCAGTTATTCTTAAATTAGAGTAACTGCTTTTTACTTTCTGATACTTTTTTTGCATATTTTTTAAATATTACTTACATTTACACCTTATTATACGTATCACGATGAATTTAAAAAAGAAACCTGCCGTTGTTCTTGCTTTCAATGAAAAGGAGCATAAAAAAATGACCATAATTTTTTGGTTTGTTGCAACTTTCCCCCTATTATTTGTTGCCTGTTTACTTTTATTTCAATCAGAAGACGATTTGCCTCCAGTTTCTATGTTGGATAATCCACCCGAATTATTGGCATCCGTTGTAATTGCTGATGATGGTGTTACAGAATTAGGTCGTTATTGGAAAGTAAATAGAACAAGTGTTGATTATAAGTCAATTTCTCCTTTCGTTACAGATGCTTTAATTTCTACTGAAGATGAGCGCTTTCATAACCACTCAGGTTTCGATATCAAAGCTATTTTACGTTCCATTACAAGTGCTGGTGCTGCTGGTGGAGCCTCAACAATTACGCAACAACTTGCAAAACAGTTATTTACACTTCAAACACGTGACCGTGAAGCAATTGCAAAAGCAAACGGTGAATCGGTAGAAGAATCGGGAAGACTTGGTAGAATTTTTAGCCGTGTTGGTGAAAAAGCAAGAGAAAATATCATCGCAATTCGTTTAGAAGAACGATATACAAAAGAAGAAATTATCACTATGTATTTAAATCAATTTGATTTTCTATACAATGCTGTTGGAATTGCAAATGCAGCGAAAGTTTACTACAACAAAACACCAAAAAATTTAGCCAAAGAAGAAGCTGCTATGTTGATTGGAATGTGTAAAAATCCTTCTTTATTTAATCCACATACATTCACAATTAGAGATTACAGATCTAATTTAGCAAGTAAAAAAGGTGTAAGTCCAAATGCTATTACAAATGCTGAAATTCAAGAAGCAAGAACTGCTGATAGCACACGAGCATTGAATAGAAGAAATCAAGTTTTATTTCAATGGTTGAAAAATAGTAACGATGGAAATGAGGCTTTGAGAATTAAAATTACGAAAGCTGAATACGATAAATTAAAAGTAAAACCAATTGTTTGTGACTATCAAGTGGTGGATCACAAAAGAGGAATGGCTCCATATTTCAGAGAATCTTTGAGAGGAGAAATCACCAAATTATTTGAAGAGAAAAAAGCTGATGGAACATTGAAATACAAACGTGAAGATGGTGCTCCGTATGATATTTACCGCGATGGTTTAAAAATTTACACAACCGTAAATGCTGATATGCAACGTTACGCTGAAGAAGCAATGGAAACGCATTTAAGAAAAAATCTGCAACCAAAATTCAATCGAAATAATCGTGGAATGAGAAATTATCCTTTCTCAAATTCAATAAGTGATGAAGAAGCAGAAAATATCATGACAAGCGGAATGCACCGTTCAGATAGATACAAAAGTTTGATTGCTGCTGGATATTCTGAAAGTGAAATTCGCAAAAACTTCAACGAAAAAACAAACATGCGCGTTTTTACTTGGAAAGATGAAGGAGAAATAGATACTTTAATGACTCCTTTTGATTCAATTCGATATTATAAATCGTTCTTGCAAGCTGGATTAATTTCTATTGAACCTGCAACTGGATTTATCAAAGCTTGGGTTGGTGGAGCAAATATTGACCATTTTGCCTACGACCATGTTCGTTTAGGAAAAAGACAAGTTGGTTCTACAATTAAACCATTTGTTTACGGTGCAGGAATTGCAATGGGAGTTGTAAAACCTTGTACACAAATTCCTGATATTGCTCATTGTGTAGATTTATTTGATCCAAGTGGAAATCCAGATGGAAGATGGTGTCCTTCAAATTCAAATGGAGCTATGAGTGGAAAAATGGTTCCTGTAAGACAAGGATTAAAAAATTCCATGAATAATATTACCGTTGCAATCATGGCTAAAATGGGAGCAAAAGGTGGACCACAAACCGTTGCCAAATTGATGAAAAGTTTGGATATTGAATTAGCTCCAAACGATATTGTTCCAGCTATGTGTTTGGGTTCTATGGATTTATCTCTCTATGAAATGGTTGCTGCTCAAGCAACTTTTGTAAACAAAGGGATTTTTAATAAACCGACTTCAATTTTAAGAATTGAAGATCGAAATGGAAACGTTATATACAGTGCAAAACCACAATCCCGTGAAGCAATTAATGAGTCTGTTGCTTATTCTGTCTTAAAAATGATGGAAGGCGTTATCACTGGTGGAACTGGAGGAAGACTGCGTTATGCAACAGATTGGGGAGGAATTACTTATCCAACTGCTGGTAAAACAGGTACAACTCAAAACAATTCTGACGGTTGGTTTATCGGATTAACACCAGATTTAGCGACGGGAGTTTGGGTTGGGGCTGAAGATAGAGCGGTTCGTTTTAGATCAACAGACGAAGGTCAAGGAGCAAGAACAGCTATGCCAATTTATGGCTATTACATGAACAAAGTTTATAAAGACGCAAATATTTCTATTTCAACGACGGCATTCGATAAACCAAAAGATTACGATGACGGTGGAAATAATTGTTCAGATACTTATATTGGAACAGCTGCTGATGATGAACAAATCGGAGCTGATACAGAAGGAATTGTTGAGCCAGATATAGAATTGTAAAAAATTATTTTTAAACCAAAAATCATTTTATAAATGAATAAAGTTGTAAAAAATGTTGAAGAAGCATTAATTGGAATCGAAGACAACATGACAATCATGTTGGGTGGTTTTGGTTTGTGTGGAATACCAGAAAATTCAATTGCACAATTAGTTAAAAAAGGTACAAAAAACCTTACATGTATTTCAAATAATGCTGGAGTTGACGATTTTGGCTTGGGATTATTGCTGCAAACTAAACAAATCAAAAAAATGATAAGCTCTTATGTGGGTGAAAATGACGAATTTGAGCGTCAAATGCTTTCAGGAGAATTAGAAGTAGATTTGATTCCTCAAGGATCTTTGGCAGAAAGATGTCGGGCTGGAGGTTCAGGAATTCCTGCTTTTTTTACACCAGCTGGTTATGGAACAGAAGTAGCTGAAGGAAAAGAAGTTAGAATATTCAATGGAAAACCACATATTTTAGAGTCAGCATTAACTGCTGATTTTGCCATTGTAAAAGCTTGGAAAGGCGATACAGCAGGAAATTTAATTTTTAAAGCAACAGCTAGAAACTTTAATCCAATGATGGCAATGGCTGGAAAAATTACGATTGCCGAAGTCGAAGTTTTGGTAGAAGCTGGTGAATTAGACCCAAATGATATTCATACTCCCGGAATTTTTGTTCAAAGAATATTTCAAGGAGAAAAATTTGAAAAAAGAATAGAACAACGTACTACTAGAACAAAATAATAGTTCATAAAATGGTATCTAAGATTAGATTTAAAAACTTCAAGCTTTTCAAAAACTGGCAAGAGTTGGAAATAAAACCAATTACAATTTTAATTGGGAAGAATAATAGTGGGAAAACGGCCGTTTTGAAGGTGCCTACTATGATTAGCGAAGGTTTGAAAGGGAATTTTAATGAGGCCATAAAACTAGAGTTTGATGGCATAAAATTAGGTTCTGAGTATGGCGATTTGGTTTACAATAGAAAAATTTTACCCGGAGAGTTTTTAGAATTAGAAATTTCAAATAGCGCAGATGACTCTACATTTGCAGAGTTAAAACTAAAAGTTAATCTTCCGACCGATATGATTAAAGAGAAATCAGAAATATTTGAATGGGAGTATTTTGAAAATAATGTTAAAATATCTGAAAAAAAAGAAACTTCTGAGTTTAAAGGATTCATTAAAAGC
>CAMBRH010000160.1 GCA_945870115.1 Chitinophaga pinensis
TTCTTTGTCCAACAACTGAAGGCAATTTAGGAGATGGTTTATTTCCGCTTGAAAAATTCCAAAACGCAGGTGGTTCTTGGAGCATTGGAACAGATTCGCACATCGGAATTAATCCTTTGGAAGAATTACGTGTTTTAGATTATGGTCAACGCTTAATTTCGTATAAAAGAAATACTTTCACCTCATCAAATCAGGGCGATTCTGGATTATTTGCTTTTGAAATGGCAACAATAGCCGGACGAAAAGCTATGAATAATTTTTCAACAGATTATTTTAAAATTGGAGAAACGTTTTCTGCTTCAATAATTGGTGCTTCTGCACCACTTTTGGCTTGTACTTCGATTGAAAATGTGGCTTCAACAATTTTGTACACAGCTGATTCAAGTCATCAATTAGCAACAATTGTGAATGGAGAAATACAAGCAGAAAATGGCAAACACTTAAAGAAAGAAATTATAGAAACGAATTTCATAAAAACACTTACAGAACTAAAAAGCCGTTAAAAAATGAAATTTGAAATCATAAAAGCTTCAAATACGAAAACTGCAACTTGGTCTGGAGGAACAACAAGTGAAATTTATATTTCCCCAACTGGAAGCGAATTTCAAAAAAGAGATTTTTTGTTTAGATTAAGTGTTGCAACTGTTGAAATCGAAGAATCTACTTTCACGCCTTTACCAGAAATCAATCGAACTTTGATGGTTTTGAAAGGGAATTTACATTTATTTCATGAAAATCACCACGATAAACAACTTAGTGAATTTGAACAAGATTCTTTTAAAGGAGATTGGAATACAAGCAGCAAAGGAAAAGTGACCGATTTTAATTTGATGTGTAAAGGAAAAACTTCTGGAGATTTAAAACACTTTCGTTTAAGTGAAAATCAAGCTTCAAAAATCAATTTATCTTCAGAAAAAGAATTATTTTTTGTTGTAAATGGAAGTTTGATTTTTGAAAATCAAATTCTCGAAAAAGGAGATTTACTGATTTTTGAAAATGAAAATCACGTTCAAGAAATTGAATTTAGTTCAGAATTTTGTGATTTAATTCAAATTAAAATTGATTTGGGGAAATAAAAACCTTAAAACAATACATAACTTACCATATCAGGAATATAAGAACATATAAGAATTGTTAACTTATACGCCCTTACATTCCTTATATGGTAAAAAGTTTAAAATGATAATTACTTGTTATTTTCAGCGAACTATTTCTCACATTGTTTCAACATTTCGCTTGCTTCATCTTTTCCCCAAACTGGATGTAAATTACTTGCAGGAACAAAAGTTGCATACAATTCAACAGCTTTTGCAAACAATGGTTTTGCATTTTTTTCTCCTCCACCAAAAGCTTTTGGAGTATTAAAAATTGATTGTCCTTCTAAAAAATAAGGTCTTGGATTTGTTGGATCTGCTTTTTTTGCACTTTCTAAAGCACTATTTGCACTATCTCCATATTTTTTCCATCGACTCATTGGATCTACACTCATTTGTTGAACAGCAACCATTTGTCTCAATAAGAAAATTTCAGAATTATTTGCTTCTAAAAGCTCTGCTTTCTCAACCAACATCAAACTTCTTTCAGCTAATTTATCTTTATCAGATTTTTCATCCATCCACGCAGATTGAATATTTGTGTAAGCTGCATAATAATAAGGAAGCCATTTGTCTTTTTCTGAATCAGCAATTCTTTCAAAAAGCGCAGAAGCCGCCAACATATCTGGTGCTGTTTTAGCTCCTTGCATCATTGTCATAGCTTTGTTCATTCCTGATTCATATTTGCTTTCTTCAGCTTTTAAGATTGTTGCTGTCAAAATTGCAGCGATAAATAAAATTGTTTTCATACTTTTAATTATTGGTTTTGGTTTATATTTTGATTCATATTTAGCAATTTTAATGCCAAGCTTTTTTAATATATTTTAATTACCCATTTGTTTACCGCATTACTAATTTTAGAGGTTTTTGACATGGTTTTTAAACAAAAACACATTCCAAAAACGATTATATTTTTAGTTTTTACGACGGACTGCATCCGTCTTTATAAATATTTGACACCTACGGCGTCATAACGTGTTAACAAAAATCATTTTAAAAGTCAAAATCACTTTAGTTCGGGAAATAACTGTGTAATTCAATAATATTTATAAATTATTATTGATATTATCTTGTGTTCTATCTTTTCCTAAACTCATAAACATTCCAACAAAAAAACTTGTTCTTGCAGGCGGTCCAAGTTCTTCTCTCACAAATTGTCCAGCATCATCTTTTAATAAATTACTGTAAGTGTAACTAAAAACTTGTTTTTGTGCGAAAACATTATTTATTCCAACTACCACAACAGTTTGCGCTTTTTTGATACTTGTAATCCAGTTAAAACTAAAATTATTTGAATGAAAAAATGGTGTTCTATCAGCTAAATATTCAGTGCTTGGTCGATTCGGATTGTAATAAGGTCGTCCAGTTGCCCAATTATAACTCCAGTTTACACCAAACATTCTTTTTACCCAAAATTTCTTTATAACAACACTTCCTGTATGAGCAGCTGAAAACGTTGGTTGCGCATAAATTGGGAAATTCAAATAATCACGTTTGGTATCAAGGTAAGAATAACTTATCCAATAATCTAATCCTTTAATGCTTTTTCTATCTCTCCAAAAAATCTCAAAACCTTTAGAATATCCATAACCATTTGTACTTACAGCATTCTGATTTGACAAATCTGTTTTCAATAAATTTCTATAATCTTTGTAATAAATCTGCCCGCGCAAAGTGTATTCTGGCGTATTGTGCTGATAGGTCAAAATATAATGATCTGCTCTCATGTAGTTAAAATCAGAATTTTGAGTCATGTATTTTCTATCAGGTGTTTGATAAAAAATTCCATAATCAAAACTCACTTGAGATTTTTTTGCCACTTGATACGAAATACTTGCTCTTGGTGCCAAGTTTGCTTTTGCTGTCAAATCGGAATATTCGTAGCGAAAACCTGGTCTGAAGGCTAATTTGTTACTTAAAAACACATCTGCCTCAACAAAAGCTGCTGAATAAGTTTCCTGAATTGGAACTGAAAAATCTCCTGTATAAAAACTGTAATTTGATAAATTTTTATTGAACCAAACCTCGCCTCCAAAGCGAATCGCATTTAATCCGTTAAATTTTCTGTCTAAAACAGTCCTTATTTGTGACATTGTTTCAGTGGCTTGGATGTTAAAAGAGGCAAAATCATACAAGGCTATCCCTGTCACAGGCAGTCTGCCATTATCATTACTTTGCATTTCAGCTCTAATTTTATCATTGTTATAACTAAAACTTGCGACCGTATATTGTTTCCATTTTTGTCCGTAAAGTTGCTTCCAGCTCATGTTTGCAAAGAAATTTGAATTCCTCAAACTAAACATGTTTTTTAATCCGATGCTATCCATCGAAGCGCTTCTCAAACCAATTGAACTTGTATTGTAATAAGAATAAAATTTCACAATACCTTTTTTCATTTTGAAACGAAAATTTATATCAAAATTATTAGAAACTGGTGCATTAAAGAATTCTTGCTTTTGCGGAACTACAGCCATATACAAAGCTAAATTTGAATAAGAATAACTTGAACCCCAAGAGAATTTTTTCTTTTTTGCTAATTTTTGAAAACCAATTGAACCAAAAATTGGGGAAATTCCTGCTTGAACTTCTGATTCGTCAGGTAAATCTATGCTTTCCAAATTTAAAACGGCACTCAAAGCCTGACCATAAAGTGCACTGTAACCTCCTGTACTAAAAGCTGTACTATTAAATAAAAATGGTGAAAACCGACCTCTTTGCGCAATTCCAGGTACAGAACTAAAGAAAAATTTATTTACAACCGTTCCATCAATGATGATTTTACTTTCTTCGGCTGATCCACCACGAATAAACAAACCTTCACTTTCTCCAACTCGCTGAGCTCCGGGCAAAGTTTGCAAAGTGGCTGAAATATCAGCATTTGATCCAGCGGTAGTTACAATGTCTAAAGGCTTTAATATTGCCGCCCTTTTTTTGTCATTTGCTTCAAAAGAACCAGCGGTTATTGTTACAGCAGCAAGTTCGTTTATTATTTCTTTCAAGGTAATTTGAACTGTAACTTTTCCGTTATTCAGGTTGATTTTTTGTTCAAAAGGTTTATATCCTGTGCAAGTTATTTGCAACATAAAATCTCCTTTTTCGGTCGTCGTAAAAGAAAAATAACCTGTTGAATCAGAAACTGTTCCATCATAAGAATCTTTTAAAGCAAGTGTTGCAGAAGGAATTGGATTTCCTCGTTTATCTTCCACAAAACCTTCAACTGTTGTTTGAGAAAAAGAAAGAAAAGTAAAGAATAAAAATATTATTAATATGTATCTTGTAAACATGTTTCGAAATTTGAGTATAAAAATAGTGAATTAATTTATTTGAAGAAGAATTTTTATAAAAAATGATAAATTATTTCAAGATTTACTTTTAAGCAATTCATTCAAATTATTTTCATTTTAAAAAGTCAGAAATATCCTTCAAAAAAACCTACTAGGTATATGAAATTTGAAAGTTCTCACAAGAGCATTTCTACTTCCTTAATTTTGAAATCAGTAAAGATGTATTTTTTCTTAATTCCCCCAAACTTCATTCAAACTTGTCTGAAAATAAAATTTGCTTGGTCTGATTTCTGTTTTATCAAAAACAGGTTTTCCTTCGGTATTTAATCGAGGATAATGCGGTGTATTTCTTTTATAAGATTTTGGCATAAAAATTAGGTCGTGCGAAAGTTTATTTTGAAAGAAATGACGAATTTGTTCGCTATCAATTCCGGTTTTTAGAGTTAAAACTTGATAATTCAATTTGAATTCATCTCTAAAATAGTTATTGAAGTTTGAATTTATTCCGAAACTTAAAATCCCGTGACTCGTTTTTCCGTAAGGTAAATTTTCCAGACATCTGTATCCATGTGGACAATGTGGAAGCGAATCTTTTGTCCAAACTGAATTTCTAGTTTCGCCTGTCCAAAGATAAATATTGGTGAAAATTTTCAAATTTTGAGTTCTGTAACTCACTTGTAAAGTTCCAGTTCTAAACTTATCTCTTGCTTGTCCGCCAAAAACATCATTTTCAAATAAAATAGAAACTTTTTTTGCATGAATTGACCAAGCGCCAGACCTTTGTGAAGTATTCGCTTCATCAAAATACCACAAATAATTAAAGCCTAAACCGTAATCATAAGTTGTGTTGTGATTTAAAGCGTCTAATTGAAAATCAATTGTGTTATTCTTTTTACCTCCAAGTAAAATGGTTCCCAAAGCAATTCTATTTTCAGTGAAAAATTTACGTTTTCCATAACTGGAGAAATTAAATTTAGTTTGAGTTCCCAGATTTACTTGGTAAAAGTAATCGTGATAAAATACATTCGTTGTAAAACCAATATTATTCACATGTGTACCGAAATTTAAAGTTAAACCAATTTGTGAACCAATTTTTTGATAAATTTGTGCATATAAATCACTGAGAGTGGAAATCAAACAGATAAAAATAATGCTAATTACAAATTTCATTTTTATTAAATTACTTTTTTACCATTCAAAACAAATATCACGCCATCTGTAAAACTAAACAAGATAATTCAAGTAAAATTACTATTTTTGATTGAATTTGAAATTATGCAAACAACACGACTTTTATATTGGGGAGCTCAAATCGGTGGCTGGATGGCTTACGGAATTTTAATTTTCTTAGCTACTTATTCGGATAATCCAAACAAATTAAATTTTGAATTAGTCATTTCTTTGAGTTTGTTTTTGATGTGCGGAATAGCCGTAACGCATATTATGCGAATCATTTTTATTAAATTAGGATTGTTAGATTTAAAATTAGCGCCATTAATTCCAAGGATTATTTTATTTTCGATCATTTCTGCGACTACAATGGCTTTTGTAAATCATTTTGTCAGCGTTTTTGTTGAAAAAGACACCACGTTATCGATTCTTTCACTCAGTTTTTTAATCAATATTTTGTCTTTATCTGTTTTGATTATTCTGTGGAATGCGATTTATTTCACCTATCATTTCTTTAGAAAAACGATTAAACAAGAACTGGAAGTTTTGCAAATCGAAGCAAGTCAAAATGAAATTGAGTTGAAAAGTTTGCGTTCACAAATTAATCCACATTTTTTGTTCAATTCTTTGAATAGCATTCGTGCATTGATCGATATTGAACCAAAAGCGGCTAAGGAAAGTGTTACTAAATTATCTAATTTATTGCGTAAATCCTTGGTTCAAGGCAAAAACGCTTATATTTCTGTTAGTGAAGAAATTGAATTGGTTAAAAATTATTTAGATTTAGAAAAAATTCGATTTGAAGAACGAATAAATGTATTTTGGAATGTTGATAATGACGTTTTGTCAAAAGAAATCCCACCATTTATTATTCATACACAAGTTGAAAATGCTATTAAACATGGTATTTCAAAATTAGTTGATGGTGGAGAAATTGAAATTAACATTCAACAAGAAAATGGAAATTACATTGAAATCTTAATTAAAAATACGGGTAAAATTGAAACTAAAAATAATGACTCTCTTCATTTAGAAACTGGAATTGGAATAGAAAATACAATTCGTCGCTTGGATTTACAATACAAGGGAAAAGCAAAATTTAAACTTTTTGAAGAAGAAAATTGCGTTTTTTGTAGCATTATAATTAAGAATTAAGAATTAAGAATTAAGAATTAAGAATTAAGAATTAAGAATAATTTTAAACTAAACACAATTTTTTATTTAAATTCAATTATGTATCTACCAAAACAAAAGTCATAATATCCTAAAGTCTTAATATCTAATTAACATGAAAACAATAATAATTGACGACGAAAGACTAGCAAGAGAAGAATTAAAGTCTATGCTAGTAAAATATGATTTTTTAGACATTGTTGACGAGGCAAAAAATCCCGATGAAGGAATACTAAAAATACAAGAACATCAGCCAGAATTGATTTTCTTAGACATTCAAATGCCAGGAATGAATGGATTTGAAATGTTACAAAAATTAGATGAAATTCCCAAAGTTATATTCGTAACAGCTTATGATGAATTTGCTTTAAAAGCTTTTGAAGTTAACGCATTAGATTATTTACTGAAACCCATAGATCCAGAAAGATTAAATGAAACTTTGCAAAAATTACAACAACCAGAAGATGAATTTACAACTAAATTAACTGGAAATGAGGCGCGTAAGGAAAAGGTTTTAACAAACGGTGACAAAATTTTCATCAAAGATGGTGATAAATGCTGGTACATTGACATAAATACTGTCCGAATGTTTGAGTCAGATGGAAATTATGTTAAAGTCTATTTTGACAGGTTTCGCCCTTTAATTTTAAGGTCTTTAAATAGTTTGGAAGAAAGATTGGATTCTAGATTGTTTTTCAGAGCAAATCGAAAATATATCATTAATTTAAATTGGATTTCATCCATTGAAAACTGGTTTAATGGTGGATTATTGGTTACTTTAAAAGAAGGTGAAAAAATTGAAATTTCAAGAAGACAAGCGATTCGATTCAAAGATCAAATGAGTTTGTAGATTTTTCAAGAACATATTTGGCTTAAAATTGTTTGGTTAATATGTATCAATTAAAAAGCACTCAAATCGTAAAAACCGACATTAATACATGTTGGGATTTTTTTTCATCTCCGCAGAATTTGAAAATTATAACGCCAAAATACATGGGATTTAATACTTTGACAGAAGTTCCTGAAAAAATGTATGAAGGTTTAATGATTGAATATAAAGTTACACCAATTTTAGGAATTCCAATGAGTTGGA
>CAMBRH010000161.1 GCA_945870115.1 Chitinophaga pinensis
CCGCTTCTGCTTGTTTGGCTGTTTCTGACATTCCTTTCAACGGACCAATGTCTGAAGTAAGAGTTGGTAGAATTGACGGTCAATTCGTTATCAACCCAACTTTAGCAGAAATGAAAGTTTCTGATATCGATTGTATCATTGCTGGTACAATGAAAGACATTTGTATGGTTGAAGGTGAAATGCAACAAATATCTGAAGATGAATTAGTTGAAATCATTAAAGTTGCTCACTTAGCAATTATTGAACAATGTCAATTTCAATTAGATTTAGCAAAAGAAATTTCTAAATCTTCTCCAAAAAGAGAATATAATCACGAAACACACAACGAGGATGTACGCAAAAAAGTGTACGATTTCTCTTTTGAAAAATGTAAAGCTGTTGCTCGTCAAGGTTTAGCATCAAAAGAAAAAAGATCTGAATTGTTTGGTGCAGTGAAAGAAGAATACATCGCTTCACTTTCTGAAGAACAATTAGCTGAAGAAAAAGCTTTCATTTCTGTTTACTTCAAAGAAGCAATGAAAAAAGCAGTTCGTGACGTCATGTTAAACGAGCAAATCCGTTTAGACGGACGTAAATTTGATGAAATTCGTCCAATCTGGGCAGAAGTTGATTATTTACCAATGGTTCACGGTTCTGCTTTGTTTACTAGCGGTGAAACACAATCTTTGACAACACTTACTTTAGGTGGAAAAACAGATGAGCAAATGATTGACGATGTAACGTACCATGGAACAGAAAAATTCATGTTACACTACAACTTCCCTCCATTCTCAACTGGTGAAGCAAGACCAAATCGTGGAACTTCAAGAAGAGAAATTGGTCACGGAAACTTGGCTTTAAGAGCTTTAAAACCTGTAATTCCAGCAGACAATGCTTACACAATTCGTTTGGTTTCTGAAATTTTAGAATCAAATGGTTCATCTTCAATGGCAACTGTTTGTGCTGGAACTTTAGCATTAATGGACGGAGGAGTTCAGATTACGGCTCCAGTTTCTGGAATCGCAATGGGATTAGTTGCTGACGGAGGAAAATTCGCAGTATTATCTGATATTTTAGGTGATGAGGATCATTTAGGAGACATGGATTTCAAAATTACGGGTACTGCGAACGGAATCACAGCTTGTCAAATGGACATCAAAGTTGACGGTTTACCATACGAAGTATTGATTCAAGCATTAAACCAAGCAAAAGCAGGTCGTTTACATATTTTGAACAAAATTATTGAAACAATTGCTAAGCCAAATGCTGAATTCAAACCACAAACTCCAAGAATTGAAGCATTTAACGTTCCTAACGAATGTATTGGTGCAATCATCGGACCTGGAGGAAAAATCATTCAAGCTTTACAAAAAGAAACAAATACCAACATCACAATCGAGGAAATCGAAGGTGGAGAAGGAAGAGTTCAAGTTATGTCAAACAATGCTGACGACATGAACGCTGCTGTAGCTAGAATCAGATTGATTGCCTTCCCTCCTACTGTTGAAGAAGGAGCTGAATACGAAGGAAAAATTAAATCACTTCAAGCTTACGGATGTTTCGTTGAAATTATGCCAGGAACTGACGGATTAATTCATATTTCTGAATTCAATTGGGATAAAATTGACAAAATGGAAGACGTTTGTAAAGAAGGTGATGTAGTTCGTTTCAAAGTTATGGGTAGAGATCCAAAAACAAAAAAATGGAAATTGTCTCGTAAAGTTTTGTTACCAAGACCAGAAAGAAAAGAAGCTCCAGCAAATACAACTGAAGCAAAATAAATCTTTTTTTAAATTTATATTGAAACCATCATGCGAAAGTATGGTGGTTTTTTTGTTTCAAAAAAAATCGTATTTTTGGCATAGAAATTGAAAATACCCTTTCAAAAATAAAAAAATTCAAATGAAAAAAAATCTAACACTTATTTCTTTATTCCTTTTAATTTTCGGAATAAATGCCCAAACAGTTAAACTAAAAATCACTTACAAAGATTATCCAGTACAAAACTCTGATATTACCATAAAAATTGGTGATGCGAGTATTGGTAAAGGTAGAACAGATAACGATGGAGAAGTATCCATTTCTTGTTCTAATTTAATTACTAAAAACATTGATGTTTATGGAAGTAAAACAACTTCAAATTCAACCAAAACATGGGATGTAAAAGGTTACGTAAATTTAGATGGAAACAATTTTTATCACTTAAAAATGGAAGTTTTCGCAAAAGAAATGTCTGAAGCTTCTGGTGGCTTTCTATCTGAAAGTGCAATTGCTGCTGGTTGGGGTTTAGCTGCTAGTGGAAGTAATGATTCTCCTACCACTAATAATAGTAGTAATAGTTCAAGTTCAAATGACGAGAATAAAAGCTCTCAATCGGGTTCAACTAACTCTAAAACAAATGATGATGCTGACGATAATGATGAAAAATCAACTTTTGAAACTGCAAAAGATTTGAAACAGACTGCTGCGGACATGAAACAAATGCAGGAAGATAATTTAAAAATGCAACAACAAAATTTACAGCAAGACATTATTCGTTTTGAGAAAAAAATCATCAAAGATGACAAAGATATTCAAAAAGCAAGTTCGGAAGGAAAATCAATTAATGTTTTAAGAAGAATGGAAATTGACAAACAAATCGATGTATTAACCCTGGAAAAAAAGAATATCCAATTGCAAGATGTTAATGCAAAGGTTGCCAAAACAGATTTACCATTTGAGCAAAAAAAGACAAATGAATTGCGTTTAGATAAAATTAAAGATGAAATCGAAGTTTTAAAAGACGAAGATAAAAAATTGAAAAAATTAGACGATGAGCCTGAAAAGGTGGTTAATTCTAAAAACTCCGAAATCAAAACAACTGAAGAAAAAAAGACTAAGGAAGTTGAAATTGAAGAATCAAAAGAAGAAATCGCCTTGAAAAAAGAAACAGAAGAAGAAGCAAAATTTCAAAAGAAAAACAAGCAAATGTTAAAATTAGATTTAACAGAATTGAAAGTAGCTTTAAAGAAAAAGAACTTAAATTTTAAAATTCAATCAGGTGCTGGAACTCAGAAAGAGGAAAAAATGACAGAACTAAAACAAGAAATTGTGGATTTAGAATTTAAAATTATCAAATACGAAAAACGTATTGAAGAGCTTGAAAAAGCTGAAACTAAATAAATAAAAAAATCCATCAACAAATGTTGATGGATTTTTTGTTAAATTATTGTTCGAAAAATTAATTTTTACAATTCAGAATTAAATAACTTAAAATATCTTCTTCCACTTTTGCATCAACAACAATCCCATTTTTGTTAATCATTGCTACCATATTTGGAACGATTTTTCGCCATTCACGCTCTGTTTCTGAACTTGGTTTTGCTAAATCATGGCAAGACATACAATGTTGTTCATATAAATTCTTTTTACGATTTACTTCAGCCAAACTATCGCTAGGAACATCTTTAACAGTTTCAACAGTTGTAGCTACAGTTTTAGTCGGCTTAGTTGTGTGACAGGCAACTGCAAGAATTACAGTTAAAGAAATTAAAAGTGTTTTTTTCATTTTTAAATAATTTATTGTTTTTATTTTTATTAGTAAAGAATATTTTAAACCAGTATTACATTTCCATTTCTTCTGGTTTTGCAGCGAAATAAATATGTCCCATAATCAATGGATTGAAAACGAAATATTGACATTTCACTAAATCACCACTTGGAAGTAAGCACCAAAAACGATCAGCGTTGTATGCAATAGAATCACCAAATTCGTTCATGTTTAATTCTCCAGTTCCTTTCATTCGATACATTTTTAAGACATTAGATTTTCCTGACACTTCTTTTAGCGTCAACATGCAAAATGGTTTTGAGCGTTTCACACTATCAACTTGCTTGTCCGTTAAATCATAGTTAACAAATTCATAGTGAATTTTTTTGTAATTATTCAAATAGCGAATAACCATGTTTGTATCAACAGCTGGCAAAAGTGTTTTAAAATGTTTTACTGTATAATTTGAACCTTTTTGAGAAACAGAAAAACTTCTTGTTGGCTCATCAAAAAAGCGCACATCTACAGAGGCAATTTGATCTCTTTCTAAAGCAAAAATTTCCGTGCATTTCCATCTTCTTGGGTCGCAAAAAAAGCGCGGTTCAATAATCCCATTAAAAGCTTTAATTTTCATGATTACGGGTAAATCACTCTTCCCATCAGGTGTTTCTAAAAGCATGTAAGTTCCATAGTGATCTTGAGTTGAAAAACCTACAAACCACGTTTTTGACCATTCGCCGTTTTGATAAATTTCCACTTTGGTATGAGTTCCAGACATACGATTTGTGATTGTTTTTCTGGAATTCTCTGGAACATAACCTTTAAATTCAACATTTTTAAAGGTTTCAAGAATTGTGTGAACTGGTTCCTGAATGATACAATTCCCTGCTGAGTCTATCCAAATTCCATCTTTTTTAATCAGTTGAAATCTATTTGCAAAGGCATCTGTCATAATTATTTTATCAACAGAACTTGTATCAGCAATGCTAAAATCCAATAATTCTGTATCAGATTTCCCACTATTGCGCACTAAATTGGTTGCCATAAATGCTAAAAATCCCAAAATGATGATTGAAATTGTTAAAATGATACTTTTTTTACTCATACTATTTTTATTACTTAAAAATTAATTTCTTGTATATTTTCTTCTTCGTATATAGAAAAACACTATTCCCATCAAAATGATTAACAAACTTGGTAAAGCCATATTTAAAATCTTGTAAAAACCTGCTTCCAATTTCACTTTATCTTTATCAATTGCATGAACATCAATTTGTTTACTTCTTAAATCAAGTACAGAATTATCACCCATCATGTAATCAACTAAATTTTGAAAAAATTCTTGATTACCATAAACTAAAGGCTGCATTCCCTCAATTTTGGACATTGTTTCATCGAAACGCAATTCATTGAATGCTCTGGCACGAAATAAAAATCCACCTTTTTTATCAGGCATTGAGTCGTATTTATTTGCAATAAAAGATCCATTTCCAACTACAAAAATTTTACCTTCAGAAGTACTTTTCTCCTTGTATTTAGTTTCGGGATTATTTGCATATTCATCCACAATTCTATT
Source organism: Chitinophaga pinensis (assembly GCA_945870115.1). Taxonomy (GTDB): domain Bacteria; phylum Bacteroidota; class Bacteroidia; order Flavobacteriales_D; family Crocinitomicaceae; genus M2408. The sequence continues at coordinate 5,085 of CAMBRH010000161.1, forward strand.
TTTGTAATGTGAATCGAAATTTCCTTCAACCAAGCCTGCTAAACACAATTTATTGGTTTCATCTTCTGGATTTTCAACTAACATTGGGTTCGGACCGTAATTCATTGGGAAACCTAAACTAACCAATGGAGCTAAACCTGTCATGGAAGAATTGGTAGACGAAGTTAAAACAGGTGTTGAAACATTTTTTGCATTTCCAACAAATTGAATTTCAGAAGCATAGCGTAACAAGACAGGATCTAAATTCCGAGCAATTGGATGATTTGTCTGTGTAGCACGAATATCGAAAAACCAGGGTATCAATGGCGTTTTCGCTGAAGGAACAGCTTTTGGAGCACAGCGAACATCAATAACGTAATTATCATTTACTTTTATTCCATAATCAAATAACATTTTGTCTAATTCCAAACTGTATCTTTCCGTATGAACAATTCCTTTTTGGTTTAAAGTATCTTCGTTCAGATGCAATTTATCAATGAAACACATCAAGCGTCCACCTTGCATCAAAAATTGATCAATCAAATATTTATCCTTTTCAGAAAAAGGCTGTGTTGGACGAGCGATTACCAATCCTTTCACACCTTTTAACGCATCAACTGAATCATTTAAAAAGATGTCTTCAACTGAATAATAAGGTGAAATTAAAGCTCTAACTCGTTGTGTTTCTCCATAATTAAGTTCGCCATGTCCTTGTAAAAAGGCGATTCTTTGTTTGCTTTTTTGTGTACTTCTACGAATCGCACTGATTAACATATATTCTAAATTGTTAATCGAATTTTGAATTTGTGCTTCAAATTGTTCATTCAAAGTATAGTATTTTCCTTGGGGAGTTCCAGGCATAAATTGAATGTGATTAACTGTACTTCCGCCGTAATCTAATTCAGCACCAGGCCACAACATCATTTGATTTTGAGCTCCATCTTTCATGAAAGTCAAATCCATTGGCATCAAACCTTTGCCTTTATTGTAAAGATTTTGAAATAATTCTTGTTGGTCAGATTCACTTCCTACCATCGGATCCAAGAAAACATACTCTAATCGATTTCCGGTATATTGTTTGAATTCTTTTAGTTTGTCTTCAATCGCGTTGCGAAAACGTTTTAATTCAGCAGGAAGATTTCCATCTAAATATATTTTAAGTGAAATTCTATTTTTAAAATTTTCTTTGTTTGAAAGATATGTTATTGTTCCTTCACTCAAGGAATAACGTTTATCAGCAGTTGCATCGTAGCGAAAATAAATGTATGCACCAATAATATTTACAAAAACAAAAGCGGAAATTAAAATTGCTAAAAATGACCAATTATAAACCCCTTTGAATAATTTTTTCTTTTCCATGATTTAAAATTATTTTTTTAGTGATTTAAGAACTGTTAGTGCAGAAAAGATGAAAATTGAGATGACACTCAAGAAATAAAGAATGTCGCTTGAATCAATTACACCGCGTTTTATGGAATCATAATGAAAACTAATTCCACAGTATTTTATGATGTAATCAAAATCTCCCATTAAGTTAAATGAACCTAAAAGTGTTAATCCATCATAAAAAATCCAGCTTAAAAACATGGCAATGATAAATGCAACGATTTGACTATTTGTAATTGAAGATGCAAAAAGTCCAATTGCGACAAAAACAGAACCTAATAAAATCAAACCGATATAGGAAGTTAGCATTGCTCCGTGATCAAAATCGCCACTTTCTAAGGAAATAGAATACATTGAGAAGTAAAAAACAAAAGTTGGTAAAATAGCTATTACAACCAAAGTTACGCCTGCAAAATATTTTGCCAAAAGAATATTCAAATCAGATATTGGTCTAGTGAAAAGCAATTCAATTGTTCCAGTTCTTCTTTCTTCAGCAATGGAACGCATGGTAATTGCAGGAATTAAAATCAAAAAAATCATTGGAGAAAGGTTAAAAAATGGAATTAAATCCGCTTCCGCACCTTCTAATAAATTGGTATCTTCAGAAATAATCCAATGGAACAATCCTGAGGTAATTAAGAAAATAAGGATAAAAGTATAACCGATAACGGAACTTAAAAAACTTCTTATTTCTTTGAAATATAATGCTTTCATTTAAAATAGTTAAACTGAAAAATAAACGATTTTGTTTAATTCAACGAAGTGCAAAAATAACAAATATTTTTAAGATAAAAAACTGGAAAATGAATGAAATTTAAGAATTATAAATAGGTCTAATTTTAGATTTTTTGCTTACTTTTTTGAAAAATACGTATTTTGCCGTATAGAATGATAAAAATCAAATATATAATTTTGTAAAAAAATAATTATTATGAAAAAAACTAGAAGAATTAGCCTTATAACTTTAGTTTCGCTTCTAAGCTTCCAATTATTTGGACAAGAGATTACGTATAAAGTTACAAAAGATCAGCCAGATGATGTTGCAAACTACTTTATAAATGTAGGAATAATAGACGCTGGATTTGCATTAGACAATCGTGGTTTTGGACTTGCAGGATTGAGTTTAAATTCGGTTGTTCATTACAAAAACAAAATTGGAGGTGAATTTACCTACAAAAAATATTTGTTTTCTTTAGCTGATGTAAATGAACCTGGAAGTATTTTTGAATTAGGTGGATTTTATAATTTAGGTAGTAAAACTAAAAGTAAAAAACAAAAAGTTGTCTTAGCAGGTAATAAGAAAGAAAATCAAACAACTTTTTCAATTC
>CAMBRH010000162.1 GCA_945870115.1 Chitinophaga pinensis
TAAACATACGCTTTTTTGTTAAGAGAAAAAGAGATAAGCGACTAATACAGCAACAGTTCCACCAATTAAATCACATAATATTCCAGCTCCTGCAGCATAACGCGAATTTGTAATTTTCACAGAACCAAAATAAACGGCTAAAACATAAAATGTTGTTTCAGTGCTGCCTTGAAAAGTTGCTGAAAGATTACTAACGAAAGAATCAGGACCAAAAACTTGCATGTTTTCTACCATTAAAGCCCTTGCTCCACTGCCAGAAAAGGGCTTCATAAATATAACAGGAAGTGCATCAATAAATTCAAGTGATTTTAGTCCGAGGAACATTAATCCAACTTTTAAACCGTCCATTATATCAGTAAATGCTCCTGAAGAACGAAATAATGCTACCGCTGCGAGCATTGCTACTAAATATGGAATAATATTTATCGAAACTTGAAAACCTTCTTTTGCTCCCTCAATAAATGAATCGAAAAGTTGAATTTTTGATCGAATTGCGAGAATAAAAAAGAAAGCTATAAAACCAAACATAATTGAATTACTTACAATAGAAGAAATTGTTTTAATTTGTTCAGGATGAGCTTGTAAATACCAAATAAATCCTAAAATTACGGCTGTCATTCCACCAACATAAGTTAAAATTACTTTATTAAATAAATTTATTTTTTGTCTGATGGAAACGTATATCAATCCGCCTAATGTTGCAAAATAAGTTGTGATCAAAATTGGTAAAAATACAGAAGAAGGATCTGTTGAATCATTTGCTGCTCTTGTTGCTAAAATTGAAACTGGAATGATTGTTAAACCCGAAGCATTCAGCACTAAAAACATGATTTGAGCATTTGTGGCAACTTTTGGATTTGGGTTTAGTTCTTGTAATTCTTTCATTGCTTTTAATCCTGCAGGAGTTGCAGCATTGTCTAATCCCAACATATTTGCTGAAAAATTCATCATTATTGAACCGACAGCTGGATGATTTTTAGGTACTTCTGGAAATAATTTTGAAAAAAGTGGTGAAATAATTTTAGTCATGATGCGTATTGCTCCTCCGTCTTCACCGATTTTCATAAATCCCATCCAAAGAGCGATTGTTCCTGTCATGAAAATTGCTAATTCAAAACCTACTTTTGCTGCTTCGAATAAGGCATCCATCATTGTTTGAAGAATGTTTACATCCTGCCAGAAAATTAATTTTGAAAAACCCATTATCAAGGAAATGATGAACATTCCCATCCAAACTCTATTTAAAACCATAAAACAAAAATCGGTATAATTTTAGAATATTTTATAAAAAGATTACTTATTTTCTGAAGAAAAATTATTCAAACATAAGTTTACGAAGTTTTCGATTAAGATAAATCCATGATTTCCTGAAACCTCAGGGTGAAATTGTACCCCGTAAATTTGCTTAGTTTTGTGTTGCATTCCTTCGTTAACACAAGAATCAGAACTAGCGATTAAATTAAAATCATGTGGAATGGAAATACATTCGCAGTGATCTTCCATCATTTGAAATTCGTTTGCAAGTTTATTAAAGAGTACAGATTCATTACATTGTTCGATTGTTTGCCAATCGCGATCTTCTTTTTGTCTTGATGCAAAAGCTCCATTTATCATTCCAATAATTTGATGTCCGAAGCAAATTCCTAGTAATGGTTTTTCATAATTTTTTACCCAAGAGAAAATTTCCAAATATTTATCAGGATTTATTTCTGTAATCAAAATTGGTGCGCCAGAAATGATGATTCCATCAAAAGAATTTAAATCGATTGACTTTAATTCAAACATTCCAATTGTTCGAAAATCACAGACCAAATCGACCGCTTGTTCGATGTAAATTGTCTTTTGACTTCCACAATTGATTATCAATATCATAAATCTAGATTTCCTGCTCCCTGACGAATTATTTTGGCATCTCCTTCGGTACAATCTACTACTGTTGAAGGATTTAGATTTCCAAAACCGCCATCAATTACAATCGCTACTTCATGTTCATAACGTTGATACATCTCATTTGGGTCAGTAAAATAATCTAAAATTTCATCCTCTTCGTCATGAAGAGAAGTCGTTGCTAATGGATTTCCTAATTCTTGAGTGATTATTTTTAGGATTTCATTAGCTGGAATTCGAATACCAATTTCCTTTCTATTTGAATCAAAAATTTTCTGAACTTCTGTCGTGGCATTTAAAATAAATGTAAAAGCGCCAGGCAAATTATGTTTTAGTAGTTTAAAAGTTGGTCTGTCAATTGGTTTTACATAATTAGCAATGTCGCTTAAACTTGAGCAAATAATCGAAAAACGTGCTTTATTTAATTTAACATCTTTAAATTTTGCTAAATCTTGTAAAGCTTTTTTATTGTATAAATCACAGCCAACATTATAAACTGAATCTGTTGGGAAAATAATAATATTTCCTTTTTTTAATGAATGAACAATTTGATCAATTTTACGAAAATCAATGTTTTCTGGATTTATTTCTACTAACATTTTTTGATTTTACTTTTATTAATAGTTTCATTTTTAATTAAACAATACTAATAACCTTCGTAAGTTTTGTATATGTTAGATTTTTTGTTTTTTCCTTTAGTAACAAGTGTATTTTTATTCAACATAGTTACATCCATTTCTTCAATCCTTGTTGAATCGTCTGAATTATGATGTAGGATTAATTTTTTATTGTCAATAAATTCCCATTGTCCTTTACTTGTTTCAGAAATTCTATTAAATCCTTTTTGACTAAATCTTGGATCAATAAAAGTATCGTAAATTACAAAATATCCACCTTCCATCAAAGATAAAATCACTTCAGTTGGCTGATTTTTAAGATTTACTTCAGGATCCTTTAAATCTTTATTTTGTAAACCATGTAATTTCCATTTACCAACAATTGGGTTATCATTTTCTTCTTCTTCATCAACAATCTCAAGTTCTTTTTTATTTCCCGAACATGAATTAAGTGATGACATTATTATTGCAGAAGCAAAAATTAAAAGTATAAATATGTTTTTCATTTTGATTATCTATTGTTGGAAATTAACTTTATTAATGACAAATATACAAACTATTTTTTCCAAAATTCGCAACTAATTGCTTTGTGGTCAGAAAAAATTTGTTTTTGGATTGCAAAATTTCTTGATTTAATGTTTTTTGAGTGAAAAATATAATCAATTCTACCTGCCGGAACTTTTCCAGCATATGTTATTCCAAGTCCACTTGCAGAATTTCTAAATGCATCTATGTATTTGCTGTAGAATGAGTTATAGGTGTATGAAAGTGGTGTGTCATTAAAATCTCCACAAATAATTATTTCGTAAGGGGATTGTTCCATGTGTTCTATTACTTTTTCCACTTGATGTGCTCTTTTTTGAAACGCAACGTGTAATTTTTTTATCATTTGCTTCACGTTAGATTGAGTTTCTCCTGTAATTGCTGAATCACCAAAAATAGCGTAATCATCTCCTTGAAATTTAATTGATTGAAAATGAGTTGTATAAACTCTAAAGGTATCTTTTTCTTTAACAATATCAGCAAAAATGCAAAAGTTGTTTGAATTATTTATGGAATCATCAAAATCGATGTGACCACGAGTTAGCATAGGGTATTTTGAATACATTGCAACACCAAAATAATTTTTATAGTGTCTATTAAAACTCATTCTGTCGTGAAAATATTTTGCTTTTAAAATCTTATGTAAAGTATCTTTGGTTGGGAATTTTGATTTAGCATCTTGCGAATAAAATTCTTGAAAGCAAATAATATCGGCTTTTTCACGTCCAAGGAATGCGAAAATTGAATCTCTATTTGAAAAGTCTTTATAAAATCCAGCGTTATAAACATCAAAATTTTTGACATTGTAACTTAATAATTTAATGCTTTTAGTTGAAGTTTCACTTTCTCCGCCAAAAGGTAAACTATATAATCTAAAGTGTAATTTCCCGCCAATTAAAATAAAAAAAAGTACAACAAAAAACCATTTTGATCGGGCAAAAGCCCATATTACGAGTAATAATAGTGTAAATAAGATGATTATTGGATAGGCTAAGCCAAAAAATGGAATTATCCAAAAAGTACTAGGGTGAACATAAGGTGAAAAGTAGGACAGAACAAGTCCAAGCAAGCAAAAGCAAGTTAAGATTTTAAAAATTATTGATATTCTAAAGATATTTTTTAGAAATTTAACCATTATTACTTTGTTTGAATAAAAATTCTTTTTCAGATTTCGAAAGTGATTCGTAACCTGATTTGGCAATTTTATCTAATATTTTATTTATTTGTTCTTGTCTGTTTTTTTTCTCAACATTAAATTCCTCATCAGTTTTAGGTCTTTTGTGCTGAAAAGTTGTCTTTCTTTTACTTTTAAAGCTAAAAGTACTAAATAAATTAAAAAGTTTGTACAAAAATTTTTCAAAACGAAAAACAAAATTTGCAGAACTATTTGGCTGTTGAGAAGTGATAACACCAATAATTGCTCCACCGAGGTGCGCAAAATGAGCAGTTCCATCATTTAAACCAAGACTAAAAATATCAAAAACTAAATAAATTATACCTAAATAAATTATTTTAAATTCAAAAAGCCCAAATAATGAAACGGGTAAATTTGGTTTGTAAAAGGCCAAGCCAATAAATATCGCCATAATGGAACCAGAAGCACCCACAATTACAGCTGATTCGTTTGCCATACTTGGAACAAGAGAATGTGCCAAAATTTCAAATAAGCCTCCAACAATTCCTCCTAAAATGTAAATAGCGAGTAAGCGTTTAGCTCCAAAAAAATGTTCAAAAAGTTTTCCTGCGAAATACAACATCAACATATTAAATAATATATGCATGATTTCAAAATGCGCAAAAATACTTGTAAGTAAACCCCAAGGTTTTTGTAGAAAACCTAAAAAATCAGTTTGAAGGGTGAAAATGTCATCCATCAAAAAGTTTAGGGAGTCATTTGTTGAAAGTCTTCCAAGTACTGTAAATAATCCAATAAATAAAAAAGTTAGCACATTGATAAATATCAATTTTATGTGCATTCCACCGAATTTGTATTGGTGTTTTATTTCGTCTATAAAATTTCTATCTGTTTGCATTTGTTTTTGTTTTTGTTTTTGTTTTAGTTTTTACCACGGAGAAACGGAGAAAAAGAGATATTGAATAAAATCACCTTCTCTCAGCTTCTTTGTTTATGGTAAGTCGTTGAAATATTCATTTACTTTACTCTTTTGACCTTCTTGCATAAGGTTATAGCAATTAAAATTAATAAGCATTCCTTTTGGAGCTTTTAGTAATTTCATATAAGTCATTAATTGGGCATCATGAACAGGTGCTAATTCTCTAACTGATTTCAATTCTAAGACTAATACATTTTCGATTAATAAATCACATCTTAAAATTGATTCAATTACAATATCTTTATATTTAATAGGAATAATTAATTCTGAAACAAAATTGATATTTCTTAATGCTAATTCATGAACAAGACAAGAATGATAAACACTTTCTAATAATCCAGGACCTAACGATTTATGAACTTCTATACAAGCACCTAAAACATTGTATGATAAATCAGTAATTTCTTGTTTTGTCATAATTTTATTTTTACTACGGAGAAAAAGTAATTTAATATTTAAAATTCGTTCTTTATTATCTCCTTATACTTTGTGCGTTCTCTTTATCTCCGTGGTTAATTTTCCTTAAATTAATTCTCTCCCTTTCTCAATAAAAAGTCTTCTTATTTCTATTCCAAATGAAAACCAAAATAAATCCAACAATTGCACCTCCAACATGCGCTAAATGGGCAATGTTATCACCAGCTGTTTCTTTTAAACTTAAAAATACTTCCAAAGCAAAATATCCACCAATTAAAAACTTTGCCTTAATAGGAATAGGAGGGAAAAGCAACATCAATTCTGTATTAGGAAATAAATAAGCAAAAGCTGCCATGATTCCGAAAATTGCACCAGAAGCGCCAAGCATTGGGACTCTAATTTTTTCGGCATATCCAAACACTATTTCTTTTTGTACTTCAGCGTCAAACATAGATTTGGAATTATTAATTATTAATTCAATTAAACCTTGACTATTGTTATTTATTGCATAATTTTCAATTACATTTAAGTCATACCCAAAAGAAATTAATTTACTTTTCATTTCCATTATTTGAAATACACCAATTCCATTGTATAAAGCAAAAGCACCAATCGCACTAGCAATATAGAAAGTGAAAAAGCGTTTTGCTCCCCAAATTCTTTCCAAATGTGAGCCAAACATCACTAACATCAACATATTAAACAAAATATGAAAAAAGTCTGGGGCGTGCATGAAAAAATGGGTGATAATTTGATAGGGTTCAAAAAGTGGTGTACCAATATAATGTGCTCCCAAGGTATTGAACAAATCAACTTCTCCTTTTGAAAGGATAATACTCGCAAAATAAAAGAGAATATTTACAATCAAGAGATTTTTTGTTACCGCAGGAATATTGTTGAACATCTGAAACATAATTTTTTTATTTAAGTTTTAATTAAAATTGTTGAAATAATTCTTCACTTGAAATTGTTTTTAAAATCAATTGTCCTGAAGGAGAATATTGATGTTCTTGACATGAAAATAATTGCTCGATCAAATGATTTGCACTTTCTTGATTCCATTTTGAACTGCCTTTTGAAGAAGATTTTGCTATTGAAAGTATAAATTCATGCGCTAATTCTCCTTTATCTATTTGTTCTAACTCAAGTTTTGTACTGATTGATTCAATGCACTCCAATGTTTGGTCTGTATTTAAATAAGATGGAATTCCATCAAAACTTAAGCCATGTTCAGTTTTTTGATAGGAGAATCCTAATCTTTCAATTGTTTTTGAATTTTGTTCCCAATGCGCTACAGTTGAATGCTTTAATTCTACATCAATTGGAAATAATTGTTGCTGTGAAGTAATTGGTGTGACAATAAACGATGCCATAATTTCATCATAAAGAATGCGTTCTTTTGCACGTTTTGAATGAATTAGCATCAGTCCACTTTTTACGGTTGAAATGAAATAATTTCCTGAAAAAATATATTGTTTTGATTGAGAATAATCTTCCTCAAAATCAATTTCAATAACTTCATCCTTATCTTCTTCAATATTTTCAATGTTGTAAAATGAATCCCAATCAGCTTTTGAACTTTCCATTTTTCCAAAACCTCCATTTGAAAGTGCAGAGGAATTTCCATTGGAATAAGATTTAGAATTTGAACTTGATTGAAATGGATTAAAACTTGGATTGACTTGAATAGTTGGTTGAACAGCGGGTTTATTATTCATTTCCCATGGCAAATCGAAACTCTTTTCTTGTTCAAAATCTAAGCTTGGAGAAATATTGAATTTTCCTAAACTTTGTCTGATTGAACTTTTTAAAATAGCATATATTTCTTTGTCTGCCTCAAATTTAATTTCAGTTTTTGTTGGGTGAACATTTACATCAATTGCGCTTGGATTAATTTTAAAAAAAACAAAAAATGTTGGAAAGGTTTTTGAAGCAAGTAAATTATCGTAAGCTTGAGTCAATGAATGATTGAAGTAAGAATCACGAAAAAAGCGGTCATTTACAAAAAAATATTGTTCTCCCCTTGACTTTTTTGCAAATTCAGGTTTACCGATAAATCCTTCGATGGTAACTAAATCAGTTGTTTCACTTAGAGGAACAAGTCTATCGTTGTATGCTCTTCCGAAAATATCAACTATACGTTTTC